>CAZKWG010000354.1:0-8074 GCA_964556105.1 uncultured Enterobacterales bacterium
CGGCGCCTGGCCATGCTGCGACGCAACATCGGGGTGGTCTTCCAGGACTTCAAGCTCATCCCGAGGCGCACGCTGGCGGAGAACGTCGGGCTGGCCTTGGAGGTGCTGGGCCAGCCGCGCGAGGTCATCGAGCGGCGCGTCAGCGCGGTCCTCGGGCTGGTGGGCCTGCGCGGGCGCGGAGGCGAGTACCCTCCCACCCTCTCCGGGGGCGAGCAGCAGCGCGTCGCCGTCGCTCGGGCCATCGTCGGCGATCCCGCGATCCTCCTGGCGGATGAGCCCACCGGGAACCTGGACGGGACCATGGCCATCGAGGTCATGGAGATCCTCCAGGCGATCAACCTGCGCGGGACCACCGTGGTCGTCGCCACGCACGACGCGGCGCTGATGAGCCGCTTCCCTTACCGCCAGCTCCGCTTCGAAGGCGGACGGCTGGTGCGCCAGTGACGCGCGCCGCCGTCGGCCACATCCTGCGCCGGGCGGGGCGCTCGCTCTGGGAGAACCTGGCGTTGAACGCCGTCGCGGTGCTCATCATCGCCACGGCCCTGCTGCTGGTGGGCGTGACCCTGACGATGCAGCACAACCTGGACGCGCTGGTCGAGACCTGGGGCCAGGACGTCCACGTCAGCGCCACCCTCGCGCCCACGCTGGACGAGGCCGCGCTCACCGCCTTGGAGGCGGAGATCCGGGCCATGCCCGAGGTCGCCGAGCTCACCTACGTCTCGAAGGAGGAGGCCGCCGCCTGGCTCTCCGAGCGCGTGGACGGCCTGAGCCCGGTGCTCGACGAGCTGGGCCCCGACGCGCTGCCCGCCTCCTTCGAGATCGGCCTGAAGCCGGAGATCGCCAGCAGCCCGACGGAGGTGGAGATCTTCGCCGCCGCCCTCATGCGCCCCGGCATCGAGAGCCTCGACTACAGCACCGCCTGGGTGGAGCGCTTCCGCAACTTCCTCGCGCTGCTGCGCATGCTGGGCTCGGTGCTCGGCCTCCTCATCCTCGGCACGGCCGCCTTCGTCGTGGTGAACACCGTTCACCTGATCGTCTACAGCCGGCGCGACGAGGTCGAGATCCAGAAGCTGGTGGGCGGGACGGCCGAGTACATCATCGCGCCCTTCGCCCTCGAGGGGCTGGCCCAGGGCCTCGCCGGCGCCGCGCTGGCCGCGATCGGGCTGTGGGGGGTCCACGGCCTGCTGGTCGAGCGGCTGCGGGGGGCGCTCGGCCTCAGCGAGGTGCCGCTGACCCTGCCCTCGGGCGCGCTGGCCGTGCTGTTGATCACGGGCTCGCTGCTCGGCGTGGTGGCCTCCTCGCTCGCCGCCTGGCGCTTCCTGCGGAAGGCGCCGTGAGGCGCGGCCTGTGGCTCGGGATGGCCCTGCTCGGGCTGGCCCCGCTGCTGGTCCACGGCCAGAGCCTGAGCTTCAGCGACGAGAACGCCGATCCCATGCGCCCCAGCTCAGAGCAGCAGGCCGCGCCCGCCGCGCGCGCCCAGGGCCCCTCCTCCGAGCGACGGGTCCTCGATGAGCTGGCCAGCCTGGATGGGCAGATTCAGCGGGCGCGGGGCGAGCTGGACGAGATCGCGCTTCAGGTGAGCGGGCTCGAGGCCACGCGCGCCGTCCATCAGGAGGAGCTCGCGCAGATCAACGCCGCGCTCCGCGCCCGACGGGCCGAGACCTCGAGCCGGGTGCGCGCGCTCTACGGCCTGCATCGCCGGGGTCTCGCGCGCGTGGTCTTCGGCGCGGAGAACCCCACCGAGCTGCTGCGCCGGGCCCGCTACCTGGTCTGGCTGGTGCGGGCGGAGTCGGGGCCGCTGCGCGAGATCTCCGAGCAGCTCGCGGCGCGCGAGGCGGCGCTGGACGCGCTCCGGCGGGACGAGGAGGCGCTGGCCGCGGCGCGCGCGGAGATCATGGAGCGCGAGGCCGGGCTCACCCGCGAGCGCAGCGCCCGCCTCTCGCTGCTCGATGATCTGCGCACCGAGCGCGAGCTCGCCCTGCTCGCCGAGGTGGAGCTCGGGCAGACCCGCTCCGCCCTCGCGGCGCGCCTGGGGGGCGAGGCGGGCGGCTCCGGGGGCTTCCGCTCCGCCTTCGGGCGCCTGCCCTGGCCCGCCTCCGGGCGCCTCCTTCGCCGCTTCGGGGCGCAGGCCGACCCCGCCACCGGGCGAAGCTCCTCGCTGGGCATCGACCTGAAGCTGGAGCCGGGCGTGACGGTGCGCGCCGTCTTCCCGGGCACGGTCACCCTGGCCGAGAGCGTCCCGGGCTACGGCCTCACCGTGGCCCTGGCCCACGGCCCCTACACCACCGTCTACGCGCACGGCGCGAAGCTCCTGGTGCGCAAGGGCGAGCCGGTGGAGAAGGGCCAGACGCTGCTGATGTCGGGCAACACGGGGCTGGCCTCCGAAGACTGCTGTACGCTGACCTTCGAGCTCCGCTACAACGGGACCCCGCAGGATCCCCTCCCCTGGCTGGCGCGCTGAGCGCCGGATACCGAGGATCGAATGCTCCGCCTCCTCCGCGCGCTCGCCTTGACGGGGACCTGCCTGGCTGGCGGCCTCGTCGCCGGGGCCGGCACCTCGCTCTACGCCTATGGGGAGGGGCGCAACCCCTACGCGAAGCTAGACATACTAGCTCGCGTGCTGACCAACATCGAGCTCTACTGGGAGGGCGAGTCGCGGCCGGACGCGCTGGTCGATGACGCGATCGCCGGGATGGTGAGCGGGCTCGACCGCCACTCGCTCTACCTGGACGCGGAGACCTGGGCGCGCGTGCAGGCGGGCAACGAGGACGGCCTGGACAGCCTGGGGCTGGACCTGGCGCAGCCCGCGGACCCGCGCCAGGGGCTGGAGATCACGCGCCTCGTCCCGAGCGGCCCGGCCGAGCGCGCGGGCGCGAAGACGGGGGATCTCCTGATCGCCGTGGACGACGTGGGGGTGCGCGGCTGGGCGACGGCCGAGGTCGCGCGCCTGTTGGACGGTCCACAGGGGACGCCCATCCGCCTCACCGTTCAGCGCGGGGCGGCCGAGACCCAGCTCACGGCGATCCGCGACACCGTCATCGCCCCCGCCGTCGAGGTGGGGCTCTTCGCGCCGGGCTGGGGCTACGCGCGCGTCCTGCATTTCCGCCACCGCGTCAGCTCGGAGCTGACGCGCGGCCTCGCCTCCCTGGAGACGCCGGACGCGCCGCTGCGCGGGCTGGTGCTGGACCTGCGCGACAACCCAGGCGGCGTGCTGGAGGAGGCGGTGGCGGTGGCCGACCTCTTCGTCGAGCGCGGCCTCATCGTCGAGACCCGCGGACGGGTGGAGGCCGAGAGCGCCACGCGCGCAGCCACGAGCGCGGCCAGCGACCGGCGCTTCCCCCTGGTGGTGCTGATCAACGGCGGCTCGGCGAGCGCGTCGGAGATCGTCGCCGGCGCGCTGCAGGACCTCGGGCGCGCGACCCTGGTGGGCACGCGGACCTACGGCAAGGGCTCCGTGCAGTCCGTCTACGAGTTCGGAGACGGCTCGGCGCTGAAGCTGACGGTCGCCCGCTATTATCTGGCGAAGGGCGAGACCATCGCCGACGGCGAGGGGCTGATCCCGGACGTGGAGGTCCCGCTCGACGCGACCGGCCCCGAGGAGCGCATTCGCGCGACCCTCACGACCCTGGAGCTCGACCCGGCGCTGCGGGACCAGCTCCTCGCGGACCTCGACCAGCTCCGCGCCGATGACGTGGGCGAGGAGGCGATCGACTGGGGCGGGACCCCGCTCGAGCGGATCGAGCGGGATCGGGCGCTCGCGACCGCCTGGCGGACGCTGCGCGGCCTGCCTTAGCCGCTCCTCGCCAGCGCGAGAGACGGCCCGCCCGGCGTCAGTTGGCGCTGACCCGGAAGTGGTAGGCGTCCTCTTCCCCGTTGTCGGGAAGGGTGGACGTGTTGTCCGCGGCGTCGGTCGCCGCGATGTAGTAGTCCATCCCGGCGCTCTTCACGTCGTCCCCTGGGATGTAGCCCTCGTAGGTGCCCGCGGCATCGACCGCGCGCAGCGCTGCGTCTTCCCAGTTGGTGTTCGTCTCCTGCTTGTAGAAGACGCTGACGAAGATGACGCCGCTCTCCGCGTCCACCGCCGTGGCGGAGATGAACACGTCCTCACCGATGGGCTGACTCTCCTCGATGGGGATGTGCGTGATCAGCGGACCGTCTGCGTCATCGTTGCCGTTGATGTCATCCGGATCGTTGTCGACGATGACGCCGACGCCGTCCGTGTTGCAGCCCATCATGAGCCCAAAAGCCAGAGTCCAGATCTTCATGGCGGAACCTCTCCCTCCGTGCCTCAGACAGCCACCCTGCCCACCAGATCGTAGTCCGAAGTGCGGGTGATCCGCACCTGTCGAATCTGACCTGCCCGCAGGTCCTCGGGCGGATCGTCCAGATAAACCTGGCCATCCACCTCGGGAGCTTGTGTGGGGAGACGGCCGACCAGCACACCCGCGTTCTGCGGATCGGCGCCGTCGACCATCACCTCCAGGGTCTTGCCGACCAGGCCACGCAGCCGCTTGCGGCTGATCACGGCCTGGGTCTTCATCAGCGCCTTCTGCCGGTCGCGTTTGACCTTGTCGGGCACCTGGTCCGGCAGCTCCGCGGCCGGCGTGCCCTCCTCCTGGCAGTAGGTGAAGACGCCGACGCGGTCGAAGCGCTGGGCGGCGACGAAGTCGCTCAGCTCGTCGAAGTCCGCGTCGGTCTCCCCGGGGAAGCCGACGATGAAGGTGGTGCGGATGGCGATGTCCGGCACGAAGCTGCGGACGCGCTCCAGGATGCGCTCCTGCCCCTCACGGGTCACGCCGCGGCGCATGGCCTTGAGCATGTTGCCCGACGCGTGCTGAAGCGGCATGTCCAGGTACTTGACGATCTTCTCCTCCTCGGCGATGGCGCGGAGCAGGCTCTCCGGCAGGCCGATCGGGTAGGCATAGTGCAGGCGCAGCCAGCGCAGGCCGTCCACCTTGCACAGCGCGCGGAGCAGGCCGCCGAGATCGCTCCCGTCCGCCAGATCGCGCCCGTAGGCCGTGGAGTCCTGGCTGACCAGGTTCAGCTCGACCACGCCCTCATCGACGAGGCGGCGCGCCTCGGTCACGAGGCTGGGGATGGAGCGGCTGCGCATCTTGCCGCGCAGCTGCGGGATGATGCAGAAGGCGCATCGGTGGTCGCAGCCCTCGCTGATCTTCAGATAGGCGGAGTGCGAGGCCCAGGAATTGAGCCGCGGCGCCATCTCGTCGTGAATATAGAGCGGCGTGTCCACATAGGAGCGCGGGGCAGCCGCCTCGCGCGCCGTGAGGATCTCGTTGATTCGGTGGTACTCGCCGGTGCCGATGAAGGTGTCGACCTCCGGCAGCTCGCCCTCGAGCGACTGACCGTAGCGCTGGACCATGCAGCCCGCGACCACCAGCCGCTTGCAACGCCCACTCTCCTTGTAGCCCGCCATCTGGAGGATGGTCTGGATGCTCTCCTCGGTGGCGGGCTGGATGAAGCTGCAGGTGTTGACGATGATGACGTCCGCCTCGGACGGATCGTCGATCAGCTCGCGCCCCTCGGCGCGCAACTGGCCAGCCATGACCTCGCTGTCAACCCGGTTCTTGGGGCAGCCGAGACTGACCAGATGTACGCGCTCCGCCATCGTTAGTTCGCGTCCGTCCGAATCACCTGCGCGTTGGCAGGGATCTGGAAGCTGAAGGTGGTGTCCGGGATGTCCTGGTTGAGCTTAATCTGGGTGAAGCTCAGGTCCACCTGATTGTCGAACTGATCCGTCAGCAGGACCTGCTGGACCTCGTACTTCTTCTTCGACAGCGTCAGCCGGAGCTTCTTGAAGCTGGTCTGCTTCTTCGGCGTGAGATCGATGACGTAGGTGGCCTTCGCGGCGTTCCCCGCGCCGTCGATCAGCGTGACGTTGAACAGCTCGTCGAGCTGGTTCAGATCGTCGAGGAGCTGCGTCATCCCGCCGGCCTGTCCGCCGGCGCTGACCCCGCTGACGATCACCTGGTTGTTCGTCGGGGAGTAGACCCACATGGTCGCCCCGTCCGTGACGAAGGTGCTCGCGTCGGGCTGCTGGAAATCCCAGCGCATCTTCTGCGGGCGCTCGAGCTGCACCTTGCCGCGCTGGCGCGTCTCCTGCCCCATCGAGGCGGATCGCGTGACCTGCACGAAGTCTGCGCGAAGGGAATTCACCCCGGCATACGTGGACTCCACGGCCGCCACCAGCTCGGTGACGTTCGCAGGATCCGCGGCCGCGGCAGGAGGCGCGCCCCAGGAGAGGGAGGCACCACAGAGGAGAGAGACGAGAGCCACGCGAAGGTAGGACACGGCGGGGGTCCTCAGGCGGAAGGCGGATACGATTAGCCGAGCGGTCACCCTATCGCAACCACAGCATCAAACCCGCCACGACCACGCGTTCAGCCCTGAGAAACCCGATGGCGCTCAGGCGGTGGAGCGGTTGACCAGCACCTCGCGCGGACGAGCGCCGTCTGCCTGGCCGACAACGCCCTCTTTCTCCATGATCTCGATGATGCGCGAGGCGCGGTTGTAGCCGATCTTGAACTCGCGCTGGATCATGGACGCGCTGGCCTTGCCCTCGCGCGCCACGTAGCGCACCGCGGCGTCGTAGAACTCGTCGTACTCGTCCGGAGAGATCGCGTTCTCCCCGTCCTCGTCGTCCAGACGGATCTCGGCTTCGTAGCGGGGCGGACCCTGGGCGCGCAGGAAGTCGGTGACGCGGCGCACCTCCTCGTCGGAGACGAAGGGGCCGTGCAGGCGCTCGAGCGCGGACACGCCGGGCGGCAGGAAGAGCATGTCGCCCTTGCCCAGCAGGTTCTCCGCGCCGTTCTGGTCGAGGATGGTGCGGCCGTCCACCTTGGTGCGGACCTGGAAGGCCACGCGGCTCGGCATGTTCGCCTTGATGAGGCCGGTGATGACGTTGACGCTCGGGCGCTGCGTGGCGACGATGAGGTGGATGCCGGCGGCGCGGGCCTTCTGGGCGATGCGGATGATCGACTCCTCGACGTCCTTGGCGGAGACCATCATCAGGTCGGCCAGCTCGTCGATGACGACGACGATGTAGGGCAGCTTCTTGGGCGGGGGCGGCGGCTCGCCCTCGGGCCAGTCGGGCGGGGCGTAGCGGCGGGCCTTGGCCGGCGTCCAGTCCGCCATCTCCTCGTCGACCTTGCGGTTGTAGCCCTCGATGTTGCGGGTCTGCCAGCGCGAGAGGAGCGAGTAGCGCGCGTCCATCTCGGTGCAGGCCCACTTCAGCGCGGCGCTGGCCAGGCGAGGGTCCGTCACCACCGGGTGGAGCAGGTGGGGGATGTCCCGGTAGAGCTCGAACTCCAGCATCTTCGGATCGATGAGGATGAGCTTGAGCTCGTCGGGCGTCCGCGTGAACAACATGGAGAGGAGCATGGCGTTGACGCCGACGCTCTTGCCGGAGCCGGTGGTTCCGCCGACCAGCAGGTGGGGCATGGCGGCCAGGTCGGTGATGCGCGGCTGGCCCTCGACGGACTTGCCCAGGGTGACGGCGAGGTTGGCCTTGCTCTTGCGGAAGGCCTCGCCCGCGAAGAGATCGCGCAGCCAGACGGTCTGGCGATGGCGGTTCGGGATCTCGATGCCCACCACCCCCTTTCCGGGGATGGGCGCGACGATGCGGACGCGCAGCGCCTTGAGCGCCATCGCGATGTCGTCGGAGAGCGAGGAGATGCGGCTCAGCTTCACGCCCGGGGCGGGCTGGTACTCGAAGGTGGTGATGACCGGGCCGGGCCGGATGGCGGTGACCTCGCCGTTGACCCCGAAGTCGGAGAGCTTGGCCTCCAGCGTGCGGGCGAGGTCGTGCAGCTCCTGCTCGTCCACCTGCGCGACGTCGCGCTCGTGTACGTCGAGCAGACCGAGGTGCGGCGGCTCGTAGGCGGCCGACTGCGGGCGGGCGATGAGCGCCATGCCGTCATCGCCGCCACCCGACTCGAGCGCGCCGGGGATGACGCGCAGCGGGTTGGAGGCGCTGCCGGCCATGGCCCCTCGCTGGGGAGCGCGGGCCGCGGCGGGCGCGGGCGCGGGCGCAGGGCGGGGCGGCGGCAGGCGCGCG
>CAZKWG010000355.1:0-8042 GCA_964556105.1 uncultured Enterobacterales bacterium
CCCGGCCAGCGCGGGCTTCAACCCGCTCTCGCTCGCGGCGGGGCTGGTGAGCCCGATGGCCGGGATGGGCCTGCAGAGCCTGATCGGCAACGCGGGCGTGATCGGCATGCTGCCCAGCTTCGGTGGCGAGGGCGGCGGCGGCCTGCTCGACACGCTGGGCGGGGTCGGGGACTGGATCGGCGACAAGGCCGGCGCGGCCAAAGACTGGGCCGGCGAGAAGCTGGGCGCGGCCAAGGACTGGGCCGGCGGGAAGTGGGACGGCGCGAAGCAGTGGGCCGGCGGGAAGTGGGACGGCGCGAAGCAGTGGGCCGGCGAGAAGTGGGACGGCGCCAAGGAGTGGGCGGGGAACAAGGCCGACAGCATGAAGGGCTGGTGGGAGGACTACACCACCGGCGCCGGCAAGGAGGGCTGGACCGGCTACCTGGACCCCGTCGGCGCGGTGGACCGCCAGCGCGCCTCACAAGAGCTCTCCGACCGCTTCAGCGTCGTGCCGGAGGACTTCGTCGGCCCGCGCCTGCCGAACCAGGTCACGCAGGCCGAGTACGACAAGATCGTCAAGAGCTACAGCGACATCCGGCTCGGGCGCACCGACATCGACTTCAACACCGACGGCCTCTCCGAGGAGGACGCGGCGGCCTTCAAGTCCGGCTCGATGAACGACCTGGCCAGCATCATGCAGACCGCGCACGGGCGCGATCTCATCGACAAGCTGGCGCACAACGACAAGGATCACAAGACGACGCTCAGCCCGCTGTTCAAAAAGAACGCCGCCGGGAATTACGACGCGTCGCTGGGCCTGGACAACACGAACGGCTTCGCCGCCAGCGAGGACGGCAGCAAGGCCAACCTGAAGGCCGACGGCACGGCCAACGACGGGACGAACTCGCGGGTGCGCTACAACCCCGGGCAGTCCATCAGCCCGGAAGGCGCCATCGACAAGTGGCTGCCCTTCCGCAGCGACGTGCTGCTCTACCACGAGCTCGTCCACTCGCTCGACCAGACCGGCGGCACGCTGGCCAACGGCACGGACCCGGTCACCGGCGAGAAGCTGCGCGAGCAGCGGGCCAGCGGGCTCGGCGCCTACTCCGGCGAGACGATCAGCGAGAACGCCTACCGACGCGACCGCCGCCTGATCGCCGCCGGCGGGACGGGCACGCGCGACGGTGACGCGACGATGCCGGATCGAACGAGCTACTTCTACCACACGGCGCCCGCCGCCGCGCCCGGCACCCCGGCGCCCGCGCCCGGAAGCCCCGGCACCGAGCACGACTGGCACGATCACGATCACGACCACGACGAGTGAGTCCGGAGCGACACGTCACCCCGATGCTGAGCATGCTCACCTGGATGGCCCTGGCCTGCGTCGCGCGCCCCGCTCCCGAGCGGGAGCGGGCGCCTGAACCCGAGAAGACGACGGAGGAGGCACCTGTGCTCAGCGCAGACCGGAAGACCAACCCCGACCTCAGCCTGAGCTGGACCCTCACCCGGAGCGGCGAGGCGCTCGAGGTCACCTACACGCTGACCAACCAGGGCAGGCAGCGCGTCTATGTCGTGGACCAGCTCTACACCGGCGGCAGCGGTCCGCGCGTGGCGGTCCCCGATCGCCTCATCGTCGCCGCGGCGAGCAAGCCCGACACGGTGCTCTTCGCGCGCGGCATCGTCGAGGTGGTGAACACCATCGTCGAGTTCGACGCCGCCCCCGGGGCCGTTCACCTCGATCCGGGACAGCAGCACCAGGGCTCCGCCAGGGTCCCGCTCCCGCTCAGCGCCTGGCACCCCTACGCGCCCTCCGACCCGCTCCCGGAGCGCCCACGCTTCGCCACGCTGGAGATCGCCACGCTGAGCGGCGTCGGCGAGTGGGGCACGGTGCCGCTGGAGGGCGGCGGCACGCTGACGGTCCCGCAGCTCGGCTACTACTTCCGCGAGGTAGCCTGGGTCAGCGGCGAGGCGAAGCCGCTGCCATAGGATAGAGGGCGCGCTCGGGAGCCCGCCGATGATCGACCTCACCCAGCTCGACCCCCAGACACGCGCGATCCTCGACCGCTGCGGCTTCGATCACATCCCCTTTCAACGCCTCGTCGAGCGGCTGATGGCCGGCGGGCTCGACCCGGCGAAGAACCGTCTGCCAGGGCCGATCGCCCTGCCTGACCCGGCCGCGCTGCGCGCGCTCGACGCGCTCGATCCCGACACGAAGGCGGCGCTCACGGCGCGCGGGAAGGCGGCGCTGGACGCGGGGCAGGTCGCGGTGGTGATCCTGAACGGAGGCATGGCGACGCGCTTCGGGGGCGTGCCCAAGGGCGCGGCCATCGCCTTCCGCGGACGCTCCTTCCTGGACCTCAAGCTGAGCCAGGTCGCGGCGGCCAGCAGGGGCAGGGCCACCGTCCTCCTGATGAACAGCTTCGCCACCGACCAGGCCACGAAGGCCCACCTCGACACGCTGGAGCTCGGCTGCCCGGTGCGCATGTTCAACCAGATGGTCTCGCTGCGGCTCACGCCCCAGGGCGAGCTCTTTCTGGGCGATGACGGCCTCCCTTCGCTGCACGCGACCGGGCACGGCGACCTGAGCTTCGCGCTCTCGGCCAGCGGAGAGCTGGCCCGGCTGCGCGCGGAGGGCGTCCGCTACCTCACGCTGTCGAACGTGGACAACCTGGGCGCCAGCCTGGACCCGCTCGTCCTCGGCGCCCACATCGCCGCGGCGCGACCGATGACCGTCGAGCTGGTGCGCACGCGGCCCGGCGACGTGGGCGGCTTCCCGGCGCTGGTCGATGGCCGCCTCACCATCGTCGAGGCCTTCCGCGCCCCAGAGGGATTCGACGTAGGAACGGCGCCGGTATTCAACACGAACACCTTCGTCTTCGACCTGGACCGGCTCGAGGGCGACTGGGATCTCTCCTGGTTCGCCGTGCAGAAGCAGGTGGACGGCCGGACGGCGGTGCAGTTCGAGCGGCTGGTGGGCCAGCTCACCGACTTCCTGGAGGCGAGCTGGCTCATCGTCCCGCGCGAGGGCAGCGCCTGCCGCTTTCTGGCGATCAAGGTCCCGTCTGACCTGGAGACCCAGGCTGAGGCCATGGAGGCCGTGCTCGGGCACCAGGGCCTGCTGGGCTGAGCGCGGGCGCGGGGCTCAGGCGGGGGTGCGCGAGACCAGGAAGGCGCCCAGCACGAGGAAGATCACCCCCAGCCCGCGGCTGAGCGTCGCGGGGTTGCGCGGCAGCTCCATCCAGCCATAGTGCTCGAAGAGCAGAGAGAAGCTGAGCTGGGAGGCGACCATCAGCGCGGTCGCCAGGGCCACGCCCACCACGGGCACGGCGCGGTTGAGCCCGGCCATCAACGTCACGCCGACGGCGCCGCCGAGGAAGGCCCACCAGGGGGCGCTGCCCATGCCGGAGAGCCCGGGGCTCCCGCGCAGCCCGACGATCATCAGCGCGCTGCCCATCAGCGCGCCGACGACGTGCAGCAGCATCGACGCCTCCATCGCGCCGGTGTGACGGCTGAGGCGCAGCGTCGCCGCCCAGATGAAGGGCTGGCAGAGGCCGGCGATGACAGGGAAGAGGGGCCAGAAGAGCTTGCTCATGGGGGGCTCCGAGGGAGCCCGGCTTAGCCCGCTCACCGACGCGCGGCGACGCCCCCCTGGACAACGCGCGCGCTCAGGGCCCGATGGAGGCGGGGGTCCACCCCTCCAACAACGCGTCCACCTCGGTCACGCGAGGCACCAGCAGCTCCCAGAGCTGCTCGACCCTCGGATCCTCGCTGTCGTAGAGGTCCGTGATCTCCTCGGGATCCGAGCCGCGCTCGTAGAGCGTCTTCCGGCCGTCCCAGGCGTACATCATCTTGAGGTCGCCGAGCGAGACCGTCTGCACGGGCGCGCGCCCGCGAGGGAGCAGCAGCCCGAAGACCGGCTCCTCCGCCGCGCGCGCCCCAGCCACCACGCCGGTCATTTGAGGGTGAGCCGGGAGCCCCATCATCGCCAGGGCCGTCACGGGCAGATCCTCGTTCGAGGTGAGCCCTGACCAGACGGCCGGGCTGAGCCCGCGCGCCCAGAGGAAGGAGACGCCGTCGTTCTCCTGGCCGAAGAGCGAGGCGGCGTGGCCGCGCGCGCCGTGCTCGAAGAGCTGCTCGCCGTGGTCGGTCCAGAAGACCAGCAGGGTGTCGTCCAGCATCCCGCGCCCATCCAGCTCGGCGAGGAGGAGGGCGATCTGATCGTCCACATAGCGCACCTCGCCCGTGTAGCGGACCTGGAGGTGGGCCAGCAGGTTGGCCTTCTGGTCGGCGTCCAGCGCGGCGTACGCGTTGGTCGCCGCCGTGGTGCCACCCTCCGACGACAGATCCCAGGGGATGTCGTCGAGCGACGCGAGATCCTCCAGGTAGGCGTCGGGAGGCGCGTAGGGGGAGTGTGGATCGATGTAGTGGACGTGCAGCATCCAGGGCTGCGTGAGATCGAGCTCGCCGTCTACCAGCTCGAGCGCCTCGGCGTTGATCCCCTCGGCCTTGACGCCGCTGCTCACCCAGTACGACGCGAAGCCCTCGGCCAGGCCGGTCTCCACGCCCAGGTAGCCGTTGGCGGCGACGAGGCCCGTCTGGTAGCCCTGGTCCTGCAGCACGCTGGCCAGGGTATCGGCCTCGTCCGGGATGACCTCCAGGGCCGCGGTGTACTCGGGGACCGAGGGCACGAAGCCGAGCTTCTCCGCCGGGGCGCCGGTCATCGCGCAGATGGCGCCGGGATAGGTCCAGGCGCTGCAGGCGCGATGCCCAGACAGCGTCACGCCCTCGGCCATCAGCGCGTCCAGGTTGGGCGTGTTGGGTCCGCCGGAGTGGGCGCCCACGGCGTCACGTCGGAGCGTGTCTACGGAGATCACCAGCAGGTTGCGCGGCGTGATCGTGAGCTCAAGCAGGTCGGGCAGGCCCTCGGGCGGGCCGGGCTCGCCCGTGTGCGCGCTGTCGGCCGTGTCGCCGGTCTCGCCTGGGGTGTCCGTCTCGGCGGGCGGCTCGGTCTCGCCCTCTCGAGACTCGGTCTTCGGCGCGTCCGTGCAGGCGATCACCAGGGCCAACCCCGGCACGAACAGGTAGCTGCGGCGCGCCATCGGAGCCTCCCTCGAGACCCTCATCTTAGCCACGCCGCCGAGGGACGGCTACGGGGTCGGCCTCAGGGCGAGGCGGTGGACGCGCTGATCGGAGGCCACCCGCAGCCCGACGCGGTCCAGCGACATGCCCAGTCGCCCGAGGCGATCGGCCAGCTCAGAAGAGCTCTCCAGCTCCGCGTCCACCGCTGGGCGACCGGGGACGGCCCCCCACAGCGCGACCAGGGCGCGGTCTACCACGCGGCCCATCGCGCTGCGCTTCCCCGCCGAGAGCGTCACCTCGATGACCGGGCCGAGGCCCAGCGAGACGCGGCAGCTCGGGCCGGCGCTGAGCAGGCGGGCGGCCTCCAGGGCCGGCTGGAGCGCGTCGAAGGTCGCGACGATCAGCCCCTCGCGCACCTGCACGAGGCGGGCGCCGCATCCCTCGAGGCGAGCGCGCTCCTCGGCGAGGCGCTCGGGACGCTGATCGGGGATCTCCACGCCCAGGACGGCGCAGCGGGCGGTCTCCGTGCAGGTCCCCGGCGCGACGGCGGAGGCGGGCAGCAGCTCGCCGACCCCGGAGAGCTCCATTAACTGACCGGCGGTCAGCACGTCCGGGGGCAGGGTGCGGCGCTCCAGCAGGACCTGCATCGGGCGGTTGGAGAGGCTGGACACCGCCACGCGGCAACGCCCGGCCTTCAGCTCCAGCCGCCCGGAGAGGGCCGCGTCGCCGCCCAGCGGCACGCCCAGGCCCACCGGGCCGTCCTCGCCCACCGAGATGCTGGCGCTGTCGCGGTGCGGGAAGCTGCGCAGGCGGTAGAGCCCCGGCTCCAGGTCCAGCTCGAAGACCTGCTCGCCGCCGGGCTCCAGACGGTCCTGGGCGACGACGTGCGGCTGACGGGCCGGGCTGCCGACGCAGGTGGTGTGGACCTCGAAGCGCCGCAGGCTGGGGGCGGTGCGGAAGCGGACGCTGACGGAGTCGGCGAAGGTGCCGTCGTAGTGGATGTTGCAGGCGGCGCAGTGCACCTGCCCGGCCTGATCCAGACGCGCCAGCTTCTGTTTGGGCGAGAGGCAGAGGGGGCAGAGCAGGTCCCAGCTCAGGGTCAGGGCGCCCTCGCGCACGGCCGCCAGACAGCCGCGGATGACGCGATCCTGCGCCATGCCCCAGTCGCGGGCCAGCCGCAGCGGGCTGATGCTGTCCTGCTCGGGCAGGGAGGCCGTCTCGATGAAGCGGCTGAGGGCCGCCCCGAACTCGGCGTCCGTCAGGCGCCCCTGCACCTCGCGCAGCGCGCGCGCGGCGGGCTCGGAGAGCGGCTCCGGCCGCGGGTCCAGCGCCACGTCCTCGCCGGCCAGCAGCGCCAGCATGTCGTTCAGCGCGTGGTCGATCTTCGGCTTCGAGCGTACGCTCATCTCGAAGGCCACCGCCGGCCGGAAGAAGATGTTCCGCGGCCAGGCCTCGATGGTGTACAGCACCCCCGTGCCGCCCTCTTCGGGCTTCAGACGCAGGGTCCCGACGAGGCGCTCGGCGGGGCTGCCCAGGAAGAGGCGCTCCCAGCGATACCACTGCTGGTAGCGGTACTGAAAGGGCAGCTCCTCCCAGCGCACGTCCATCCCGAGGAAGCGGGCGTGGCCGCGACGACGGGTAGGCCCGTCCTCAGACGGGGTCTCCTCGAAGCGGAAGTCGAAGCCGGCGGCGCGGTTGTAGCGCTCGGTGTCGGAGAACAGCGCCCAGGTCGCCGCGGGGCTGGCGCTGCTGTGCAGCTCCCAGCTCAGGCGAATGGGGGAGGTCGGCATCGCGTCGCTCGCGTGTGGTCGGGGAGGAGGTGCCGTAGAACAATTGCGGCAACGCCGGAGAGATGCAAGTATCTTGTACATTCATGGCGTTCATGTCGGCCTGTGGTAGTCTGCTCATCTGTTCGGTGGAGGTGCGCCCTTGGACCTGCAACGCAGGGTGGAGCGGCAGGCCCTGCTCTCTGCGATGGCGGCCATGGATCTGAACCCCGAGATCTCGGTCGAGCGGTCGAGGCGGTCTGGGGCTGGGGCCTCGTGCAGGTGGTGGGCCAGGGGCGCACGAACCCGATGGTGCCCGGGACCGCCGCCATCCGGCTCACCCACGCGGCGCGCTCAGCCCTGGCGCGCCGCTGCACCATCCAATGGGACGACGTGCTCTTCGCTCCCTCCCTAGAACTCCAGCTGGACCAGGCCCTCGCCCACGCCCGTCTCCGTACGGAGATCCTCCCCGGCCGCCCCACCTTCCCAGGCCAGGGCGCGGGCCGACGCCTGCTGCTCTCCGGGGTGCCCGGCACCGGCAGGTCCATGGCCTCGGAGGCGCTGGCGTCCACCCTCGACCGACCGCTGATCACCCTCGACCTCTCGGCCGTCCTCTCGCGCTGGCTCCCCGATCCCGCGACGCGGCTCCGCCTCTGGCGCTGCTCAAGGGCCGCGAGGCCTCGCGCTCGGACGAGCGCAATCCGGAGCGGACGCTCCTGGGGCTCAGGAAGCGCGGCTGATGGGGCGCGGTGAGGGCCGGCCGGTTAGCTTTGCGCCCTCGCCTCGGGCAGCGCGCCCTGGGCAGCCGCTGAACCCGCAGCCTCTGACGAGCGTGACCCCATGATCGACATCGACCTGATCCGGCGCGACCCCGAGCGCGTGCGCGCCGCGTTGCTCAAGCGCATGGACAGCGTAGACCTGGACGCCATCCTGGACCTGGACCGCCAGCGCCGCGCCGCCAGCCAGGAGGTCAGCGAGCTGGGCAGCCGCCGCAACGCCCTGGCCGAGTCGATCGGCCGCAAGCGCAGGTCCAAAGAGGACACCAGCGAGCTCGAGGCCGAGGCCACCGCGCTGCGCGACCAGCTCGTGGCCCAGGAGGCCAGCCTGGCGGAGCTCGAGGCGCGCCTGAAGGCCGAGATGGAGGTGCTGCCCAACCTGCCGCTGGACCGCGTGCCGAAGGGCGGCAAGGAGGCCAACCAGGTCATCCGCGTGTGGGGC
>CAZKWG010000356.1:0-8034 GCA_964556105.1 uncultured Enterobacterales bacterium
CGACCGTCTCTTCGCCGAAGGGCACCTGAGCCGGGCCGAGCACGAGGCGATCCTCACCGGCGCGCGGGCGCGCGAGGCCGAAGCCCGCGAGCTCTCCAACGTGGCGGCGCAGGTCCGCGCCGGGGGCGCGCAGGCGTCCCAGGATCGTGACGCCAACCTCGCTGCACGACAGGGAGAGCTCGACGCCCTGGAGAGTGAGCTGGAGGCCGCCTGGGCGCGCGTCTCCCGCCTCGAGCTTGCCTTGGAGCGAACCCAGATCCGCGCGACGACGTCCGGCCACCTCGCCGAGCTCGACGCGCTCTCGGTGGGCGCCTGGATTGAGCCGGGCGTCACGCTGGGCACCATCGTCCCCGACAGCGCGCTGGAGATCGTGGCGGACTTCGCGCCTGTGGACGCGCTCGGCCGCGTGGCGCCGGGCCAGCGCGCGCGCATGCGCCTCGATGGTTTCCCCTGGACCCGCTACGGCACGCTCGCCGCGGAGGTCGTGCGCGTCTCCGAAGAGCCCCGCGACGGCCGCGTTCGGGTGGTGCTCGCCCCGGAGGCAGGCGCGGACTCCCGCCTCCCGCTCCGACACGCGCTGACCGGCTCCGTGGAGATCGCCGTGGATGAGCTCAGCCCGGCGGATCTGGCGTTGCGCGTCGCGGGTCGCGCGCTGTCCGCGCCCGCCTCCGAGGCGAGGTAGTGGCCCGTCGCCGCTGGATCGTCCCCGAGGTGGTCCAGACCTCGGCCATGGACTGCGGCCCCGCCAGCCTGAAGGCGCTGTTGGAGGGCTTCTATGTCCCTGTCAGCTACGGACGTCTGCGCGAGGCATGCCAGACGGACGTGGACGGCACCTCTATCGACACGTTGGAAGACATCGCGCGCCAGCTCGGGATGGACTCCGAGCAGGTCATCGTCCCGACAGACCATGTCCTCCTGCCGGAGTCGGGCTACCTGCCTGCGTTGATCGTCGTCCGACACCCGGACGGCCAGACCCACTTCGTGGTCGTCTGGAGCCGCGTCGGGCCCTGGGTGCAGGTCATGGATCCCGGCCTCGGTCGCCGCTGGATGCGCGTCGATCGTTTTCTCGCCGATCTGTACCAGCACGCGATGTTCCTCCCCGCATCGGCGGTGCGGGCCTACCTGCGCTCCCGGCGCTTCCTCGCGCCGCTCCGTTCGCGGCTTCGTACGCTGGGGCTCTCGAGGGTCGACATCGACCGCGCGGTGACGGCGGCCGACGCGGAGACGACGGGTGTTGGCATCCCTGCGTTGGACGCCGCGACGCGAATGCTCACCTCGCTGGTCAGCGCGGGAGGGTTGCGAGCGGGCGCCGAGGCGCGGGGGCTGCTCGAGGCGCTGCTGGCCCGCATCTACGCCGATCCCAGGAGAGCGGTCGAGGTGATCCCGCGGCTGATGTGGTTCGCCCTGCCTTATGACGAAGCGGGCGCGGACGAGCCAGCGTTCGGCGTCCGCGGCTCGGTGATGGTCCGCATTGGCGGCCCCCGCAGCGCGCTGCCCCCAGGGGACAATCCGCTCGACCTCCCCGAGACGGAGGACCCGCTGGCCGACCGGGAGGCGCCCTCCCCAAGCGAGCCTCTGCCGCCCCCGCCCCCGGAGCCCCCGCTGCCGCCCGCCCTGGCGGCGGCCCTCCAGGAGGCGCCCTCGCGCCCGCTGCGCACGCTCGTCCAGACGCTGGCGGCCGACGGAGTGCTCGCGCCGAGCATCGTCCTGGGGGCGACCCTGATCTCGGCGGGCGGGGTGCTGGTCGAGGCCGCCTTGATGCGCGGCCTGTTCGACATCGGCGCCTCGCTCACCCTGGGGGCGCAGCGCGCGGCGGCCATCGGGCTGCTGCTGGCCTTCGGCGTGGGGCTCCTCCTCGTGGAGTGGGCCTTGCAGGTGCTCTCTCTGCGGATGGGGCGCAACCTCGAGCTGCGCCTGCGCGTCGCCTTCCAACAGAAGATCCCGCGCCTGGGCGACCGCTACCTGCAGAGCCGCCCGACCTCGGACATGGCGGAGCGCAGCCACAGCGCCCACGTCATCCGGTCGGTCCCGTCCCTGGGCATCGGCCTGCTGCGCGCCACGCTCGGCCTCCTGTTCACCGCGGCGGGGATCGTCTGGCTCGACCCGGGTCTGGCGCCGCTGGCGGGGATCGCCGTGCTGGCCAGCGTGGGCCTGCCCATGATCATCCAGCCGCTGCTGACCGAGCGCGATCTTCGCTTTCGGACGCACCTGGGGTCCTTGAGCCGCTTCTACCTGGACGCGCTGCTGGGGCTGACGACCATCCGGACGCACGGCGCCGAGCTCTCCGTGCGCCGCCAGCACGAGGCGCTCCTGACGGCCTGGACCGGGGCCGGGCTCGACGCGCAGCGGGTGGCGGTGGGCGTCGAGGGCGCTCAAGCGCTGGCGGGCTTCAGCATCGCCGGCGGCCTGCTGGCCTCCTACCTGCACCAGAACCCCGCGGGGGGCGGGGCGCTGCTCCTGGCCTGGTGGGCGCTGGCGCTGCCGGCGCTGGGTCAGGCCGTGGCGCTGTCGGCGCGGCAGTACCCGGCGATACGCAACGTGACCCTGCGCCTGCTCGAGCCGCTCGGCGCGCCCGAGGAGACCGACGGGCTCCAGTCCCACCCCGCCCCGGAGGCGTCCACGACCCGCGGCGCGCGCGTCCAGCTGGAAGGGGTCGCGGTGCGCGCCGCCGGCCACACCATCCTCGAGGGGCTGAACCTCTCGGTGGAGCCGGGTGAGCACGTCGCGATCGTCGGCGCTTCGGGCGCGGGCAAGTCGAGCCTGCTCGGGCTCCTGCTGGGCTGGCACCGGGCGGCGGAGGGTCGGGTCCTCGTCGACGGCGAGCCCCTGGAGGGCGATCGGCTGGCGCGTCTGCGCCGCGAGACGGCCTGGGTAGACCCCGCCGTTCAGCTCTGGAATCAGCCCTTCCTGGACAACCTGCTCTACGGCGCAGAGGGCAGCGACGCCGCTGAGCTGGGCGCAGCCATCGACGCCGCCGATCTCCGCGAGGTGCTGGAGCGCCTGCCCGACGGGCTGAGCACGCGGCTGGGCGAGGGTGGGGCGCTGCTCTCGGGCGGGCAAGGGCAGCGGGTGCGGCTCGGGCGGGCGGCGCTGCGCGCCAACGCGCGGCTGGTGCTGTTGGACGAGCCCTTCCGCGGGCTCGATCGCGATCGCCGCCACGCCCTGCTCGGACGGGCGCGTCGGCGCTGGGCAGAGGCCACCTTTGTCTGTGTGACGCACGACGTGGGCGACACCTTCGATTTTCCGCGCGTGATGGTCGTGGACGGGGGCAGGGTGGTCGAGGACGGGCCGCCCGGCGCGCTGGCCGCCGACCCCAGCTCCCGCTACCGCGCGCTCCTGGACGCCGAGCAGGCGGTGCGCTCCGGGCTGTGGGGCGGACCCGACTGGAGGCGGCTCTTCATGGCCAACGGGCAGCTCATCGAGCGTGGTCCGGAGGGCCGACCATGAGCGGGCTGAGCCACGATCTGCCGCTCTGGCCGCTGGCGAGCGCCGGGGTCGCGCTGGAGGCGCTGGCGCGCGCGGCGGGCATGAAGATGCGCGACGTACCCTCCGTCCGCGCGCCCGGGGGAGCGCTCGAGGGACAGGAGGCGCTGAGCCGCTGGCTGGTGGCCGCCGGGCAGTACCTGGACCTGGAGGTCGAGAGCGTCAGCGCGCCCTATCCCGAGGTGCCCGAGCTGCTGCTGCGCGCCGGCCCTGCCCTCCTTCGGATCCCGGGCGAAGGCGGCGGACTTCTGGCCCTGGTCGGTCGGCGAGGCCGACAGCTCGAGGTCCTGGGCCCCAGCCTGAGGCCGACCCGGCTGCCCGTCTCGACCCTCGCCGACGCGCTCTGCGCGCCGCTCATGGCGCCCCACGCGATGACGGTGGAGCGGCTGCTCAGCGCGACCAGCATCGCCGGTCCCCGCCAGGACCAGGTGCGACGGACCCTCCTTCGGCAGCTCCTCACGGGCACCCAGGTCGAGGGCTGCTGGTTGCTGCGCCTGCCGCCCTCCGCGGCGCTCACCCCTCAGCTTCGCGCCGCGGGCGTGCTGCGGGCCGCCGGAGCGCTCGTGGCGTCCCACGCCGTCGAGTACGCCCTCCTGCTCGCCGCCTGGACGACGCTCGGGCTGGGCGCGCTCTCCGGCGGGCTGGAGGCGGGCTGGCTCGCCGCCTGGGCCCTGCTCCTCCTCACCGCCATCCCCTTCCGGATGCTCACCGTGGCGGCGCAGGGCCGGCTCTCGCTGGGCTTCGGCGGCGTGCTCAAGCGACGCCTGCTGACGGGGGCGCTGCGCCTGGGCCCGGAGGAGGTGCGGCACGAGGGCGCGGGCCAGCTCCTGGGGCGCGTCATCGAGTCGGAGGCGGTGGAGGCGCTGGCGCTGAGCGGCGGCCTGCTCTCGGTGATCTCGGTGGTCGAGCTGGGCATGGCCGGCTGGGTGCTCGCCCAGGGCAGCGGCGGGCTCGCGCACGTCGGGCTGCTCGCCCTCTGGATCGCCATGGCCTGCGGGCTCACGGCCGTGGTGCTCCGCGCGCGCTCCCGCTGGACGAACAGCCGGCTGTCCTTGACCCACGACCTGGTCGAGCGCATGGTCGGCCACCGCACGCGGCTGGCCCAGCAGGCGCCGGAGCGCTGGCACGACGGGGAGGACGAGGCGCTGGCGCGCTACCACCGCGACGCCCGCGACATGGACCAGTGGACGGCGACGGTCAGCGCGCTGCTGCCCCGCGGCTGGACGCTCGTGGGCCTGCTGGGTCTGGCGCCCTCCTTCATCGCCAACTCCGACCCGCTGGCGCTGGCGATCGGCGTCGGCGGCGTCATGCTCTCGCTGTCGGCGCTGGGCACGCTGTCGGGCGGCATCAGCACGCTGGGCGGCGCCTGGATCGCCTGGCGGCAGGTGGCGGGCCTGTACGCCGCGGCGGCCCGGCCGGAGGTGCAGGCCTCGCCCTCGCTGCTCTTCCTCGGCGAGTCTGGCGCGGGCTCCGGGGCCGTCGTCGAGGCGCACGATCTCCGCTTCCGCTACCAGGACCGCGGCGAGCCCGTGCTGCGCGGCTGCTCGCTGACCATCCAGAAGGGGGATCGCGTCCTGCTGGAGGGTCCGTCGGGAGGCGGAAAGTCCACGCTGGCCAGCCTGCTGGTGGGCCTGCGCGCGCCGGGCTCCGGCCTGCTGCTGCTCAGCGGACTGGACCGCGCGACGCTGGGGGCCTCGGGCTGGCGGCGGCGCGTCTCGGCGGCGCCTCAGTTCCACGAGAACCACGTGCTGACCGGGACCTTCGCCTTCAACCTGCTGATGGGGCGCGCCTGGCCCCCCAACCCGGGGGACATGGAGGAGGCCGCGCAGCTCTGCGAGGCGCTGGGCCTGGGGCCGCTCCTGGTGCGCATGCCCGCCGGGCTGCAGCAGATGGTGGGCGAGACCGGCTGGCAGCTCAGCCACGGCGAGAAGAGCCGGCTCTACCTGGCGCGCGCCCTGCTGCAGCGCGCCGATCTGGTCGTGCTGGACGAGAGCTTCGCCGCTCTGGACCCCGAGAACCTCGCCCTGGCCCTGCGCGCGACGCTCGAGCGTGCGCCTGCCCTGGTGGTCATCGCGCACCCGTGACGGGGCCTGGGCTCAGCCCTGAAAGGCGCTGAGGATCCCGCTGAGCGCGGCGATCTCCTGGTCGAGCCGAGCCCCCTCGCGGCCCGCGGCCTCGCGGGTGGCCAGCAGGCGGCTCTGGGTCTCGGCCTTCTGTTTCGCCACGGTGCTCAGCTCCTGCTCCAACAGGGCCTCCAGCTCGGCGATCTGGGCGCGGATCTTCTCCGTCGCCTCCTTCTGGTAGGCCTCGGCGGACCGCGTCTCCGACTCGGCGCGCGCCTCGGCCTGACCGACGATGGTGCCGAGCTGGGTCTTCGTCGCGTTCAACACCGCGATCTTGCGCTGGGCGTCCTGAAGCGGGTCGCTGAGCGCCCAGGCGTCGTCGGCCGCGTCCATGGCCGTGATGGCGGCGCGGCGCATGGCGCTGTCCATCGCCTTGAGGCCGTCGATGAGGCGCAGCAGCTTCTCGGCGGGGAAGGGCGAGGCCGGCACGCTGGCCTCGGCGTAGATCTCGGCGAGCGGGCGACCCTCGGTGATCCCGGAGGGCGTCGCGGCGCCGGCCTTGGGGGAGGGCGGCGTCCAGGCGGGGGCGCTGGCGGCCCGAGGCGATGCGCCGCGGGAGGGCGCGCTGGGAACGGGCGGCGGCGGTGGCGGCGCGGTCCTGGGGCTGGGCCCCGAGCTGGCCAGCAGCGCCTCGGTCTCCTTGAGGAGCTGATCGACCTCATCGGCCTCCTTCGCCGCCTCGGCGGGCGCCTTGGCCTGCGAGATCCGGGCCTGCTCCTCTGGATCCAGCTCTACCAGACCTACCTTGACCAGCGTCCGCAGAAATCGGCTCATCGGTCCTCCTCGGGGGGCTTCAGGCCGGCCAGCATAGCGCAAGAGCGCACCCCGAGCGTCCCTCGGCTTGCACGTTTTTCCGAAAGGGGTTCTGTTTCGCAGACAACAACCTTGGAGGCCATCATGGCCAGCTCCTCCGGTCTGCCGCTCCCTGCTGTCGTCGTCGCCGTGCTCGCCGCGAGCGCCATCGGGTGCGTGCTCGGCTTCGCCGCGCGCTACATGACCGCCCCGCCTCCGCCCAAGCCTGAGCCGCAGGTGATTCGGCAGGAGCTGACGGCCGAACAGCTCGCCGAGCTGTGCGAGCCGGAGTTCAAGGACGAGCGCGAGTCGCTCATCCAGGCACAGAGCAAGGTCAAGTCGCTGGAGAGCGAGCTGGACACGAAGAGCAAGGAGCTCGCCCAGCTCAAGGCCGACGCCGAGAAGGCCAGCGCGAACCGCGAGGTCGCCATCAAGCGGTGGAAAGAGAAAGAGAAGGAGATCGAGAGCCTCAAGACGCAGCTCGCCGAGGCCAAGGGCGAGCGCGACAACCTGATGGTCGAGCTGCAGGCGACGATCAAGGAGCTGAAGACCGAGATCACCGCGCGCAAGGAGGCCGAGGCGAAGGCCGAGTACTTCAAGAGCGAGTCGGTCGAGGCCTCCTGGGGCGGCTTCGTGTCCACCGCGAAGGTGGAGATCTGCGACCGCGGCACCCGCAACCGCCACGAGAAGTGCCACGAGGCGGTCGAGGCCGCCATGACGCCCGCCATGCGCGAGAAGTTCGCCGTGTGCGTGAACTCGTATCAGGCCATGCCGGTGCTCAAGCGGCTCGAGAAGAAAGAGACCCTCCCCAGCTTCTCCGAGCGCCTGCCCGACGACAACAAGTTCACCGATGACGGCTGGTACATCCTCTTCTGCGACCCGACCCTGCCGGAGAGCGGCGCGAAGCCCTGGGAGGCGGCCGAGCCCTCCGTGGACGCCGACGGCACGATGCAGACCACCACGCCGGACATCACGCCCAAGGAGGGCGACGAGGACGACGCGGGCGCCGCGACCCCCACCGGCGGCACCCCCGCGGGCCAGTAGCCGCGCTCAGCCCCCGCCGACCGCCTGGATGATCTCCACGCGGTCGCCCGGGTTGAGGATCGTCGTCGCCCGCTGGCTGCGCGGCACGACCGCCATGTTCAGGGCCACGGCCACACCCTCGGGTGGGCAGCCCAGGCGGTCCAGCAGGGCGGCGACGGTGGAGGCCTCTGGCTGCTCCTGGGGTTGCCCGTTGACGTAGATCAGCATCCAGGTGCCATAACCTGCTCAGCGCTTGCCCAGGTTCATGGCGGCCAGCTTGTCGTCGGCCTCGAACAGGCGCGGGTTGTTCAGCGCCGTGATCGCCTGGTCGCGCGTGAGCACGTTGCGCGAGACGAGGTCCTTGAGCGCCGCCTCCATCGTCTGCATGCCCTCGCCCTTGCCCGACTGCATCATGCCCGGGATCTGGAAGAGCTTGTTCTCGCGGATCAGGTTCCGGATGGCGGCGTTGACGATCATGATCTCGTGGACCGCGATGCGCCCCTTGCCGCTGCGCGGCTTGATCAGCATCTGGGTGACCACCGCCTGCAGCGCGGTGGAGAGCATCGTGCGGACCTGCGCCTGCTGCTCGTGCGGATAGGCGTCGATGATGCGG
>CAZKWG010000357.1:0-8023 GCA_964556105.1 uncultured Enterobacterales bacterium
CAGGGCCGTGAGGGCAGGCGCGGATCGTAGAGGTTCGCCGCGTCCTTCCCCAGGTCCAGGTGGGCGAGGACGTGGAAGGCCAGGGCCGGCGCGGGCCAGCGCTCCAGCGTGACGCTCGCCGGGGCAGTCAGGGCGCGCGCGGGCACCCAGCCGTCTCGCCCGGCCAGGACCGGCAGGCGCGCTCGACCCAGGCGCTGCTCGCGCAGGGTCTCGCCCTCCCGCGTGAGCAGCGAGAGGTCGTGCGGGCGAAATCGGGGTCCAATGCCGAGGAAGGCGCGACCGTTCTCGTTCAGCAGCCCGCTCAGGCTGGCCGGCGCACGCGGCACGCAGGCCCCCACCCACACCGCGTCCCAGGCGCCGGTGACCCGGAGCCAGGCCACGCCCGAGGAAGGGTGGACCGTGGCCTGGGGCCAGCGCTGAAGATCGTGCTGGAGCTTCGCCTCCTGGCCAGCGGGGCAGAACAGATCCACCCGCCCCTCGGGCCCGACCAGCTCGGCGAGGAGGGCGGCGACGTAGCCGCTGCCGGCGACCAGATCGGCGGCCCGCTCGCCCGGCTGAGGCGCCAGCGCGGACAGGCCGCGGGCCAGCACGGACAGGTTCGGGCCAGCGCTCAGCGCGCCCTCGGACGCCGGCAGGGGCAGGGCGTCGGCGAGCAGGGCGCCGGCCTCGGCCTCGTCCATGAAGCGCTCGGGCGCGACCTGCAGCAGGGCCTCGATCACCGCGACGTCGTCCAGGGCGCCGATGTCCAGCAGGCGGCGGACGGCCTCCTCGCGGCGGCGGACCCGGGCGTCGCGCACGTTCAGGCCCACGGGGAGGCGCAGCTCGGGCGGCTCGGCGGCGCGGGCGCGGGTGTCGCGGGCGCGGGCGAGCAGGGCGTCGCGGCGCTCGGGCCGCATCAGGCTGACCTGCTCGGACAGGCTGGCGGCGAGGACGCGGTCCACGTCCCGCCCCTGGCCGACGAAGCGCCGCTGGATGTCCTCCAGCAAGGGCGGATACGCGTCGTACTGGAATCGGACCCGCCCCTCGAAGTCCAGGCTGGCGCTCGGGTCCGTGTGCTCGGCCAGGAAGGCCGAGTCATACCAGCTCCTCCACCAGGTCTTGTGGTAGAAGCGGGTCCCGAAGCGCGCCTCCCAGTCGGCCATCTGCTCGTGGACCTGCGCCCCCGGGTAGAGCCGGAAGGGGTCCACGCTCAGCCAGCCGCGCAGGGCGCCGCCGCCGAAGAGCTCGCCCAGGAAGGCGCGCGTCTCCGCCATCGTCTCGGGGGTCTCGCCGGGGTGGCCGACGATGACGTTGACGGCCCAGCTCAGGCCGCGCGCGTCGGACAGGCGGCGCAGGCGCAGGATGGCGTCCAGGTAGCGCTCGGGGCGGCCCACCTTGCGCATGATGGCGAGCATCGTGGGGCTGCCGCTCTCCAGCCCGATGCCGATGGAGAAGCGGGCGTCGGCGAGCAGGCGCACGTCCTCGTCGTCGAGATCGTCCGAGCGGGTGAGCGTCCAGAACTGCCGCGGCAGCAGCCCGCGCCGCGCGACGCCTTCCAGCACCTCGCGCCGCCAGCCGCGCCGGAAGCCGAAGAGGGGATCGGCGACGTTGACCACCCACTGGCTGAGATCGGTGAAGCGGGCGAGGCGGGAGAGCTCGTCCAGCGCCCGCTCCGGCGAGAACGCCCTCCAGTTGTAGCCGGTCTTGGCGCGCTCCATGCAGAAGGTGCAGTGGTAGGGGCAGCCACGAGACAGGTAGATCTGGAGCTTTCGGCCGAGCTGCGTGGCGCGCGGCCAGTAGCGGCGCAGCAGGTCCCAGGCGTAGGGCGGCAGGCGGTCCAGCTCGGGCTCGAGGTCCTGGCCCCAGATGGGGCGCTCGATGCGCCCGCCGCCCAGCAGGCTCCTCACCATCGCCGCGACCGGGCGCTCGCCCTCCCCGACGACGACGGCGTCGTAAGGAGAGCCCTCGAAGACCAGATCGGTGGGCAGGGCGCTCGCGTGGTAGCCGCCCGCGACGCGCGGCACCTGCGGGTAGAGGTCGGCCAGGAAGCGGCCCAGGGCCATGACGCGCCGGTAGTCGAAGCTGGAGTAGGCGCTGACGCCGATGAGCAGGAAGGGCCCTAGTTCGTCTAGTTTTCTCGCGAGATCCCGGTGGTCGCCGGGCTCGTAGTTCAGGTCGATCAGCTCGACCCGTACGCCGGTCTGCTCGCGCAGGTAGCCGCCCAGGGCGACCAGATGCGGCATCCCGAAGTCCCGGTCGGTCCAGCGCAGGATGCCCGGGGAGATGAGCAGGACGGCGGGCTCAGCCAAGGCGGCTCAGCTCCTGCCAGAGCAGGGGCTCCGGGTGCTGATGGTCGCCAAAGCTGGCGAAGGCGCTCTCTTTACAGCCACCCTGGCAGGAGCGCTCGAACGCGCAGCCCCGACAGACCTCCGGGACGTTCTTGCGGAAGCCGCGCAGGTAGGGGTGCTGGAAGAGCTCGGCCCAGTCCTGGCGGGCCAGGTTGCCGAGGATCTTCGAGGAGAGGTTGCAGCTCCGCACGTCGCCGCGGCCGTCCATCACCAGGTGCGGCGTGTCCGAGCCCGTGCTGCAGAAGCCGAGCTGAACCCAGGAATAGCGGTCGATCCGCACCAGGCAGGGCGGGATGGGCATGGCGGTGGAGACGTGGACGCCGAAGGCCCGCCCCAGGCGCTCGGCCAGGTCGAGGTCCTCCTCGATCTGCGCGGCGTCGGGGAGGAGGCGGTCGATCTCGTGGATGGCGCCGCCGGTGGGCGACATGCGGTTGTAGGAGAGCTGGCGGATGCCCAGGGCCAGGCAGAGCTCGAGCACGCCCTGGAGCTGGCCGCGGTTCTCCTTCATGGCCACGAAGCAGCACTGAACGGGCACGCCGAGCTCGCTGAGGTCGAGCGCGGCGCGGGCGGTGTCGTCGAAGCAGCGGGCGCCCTTGAGGCGGTCGTGGAGATCGCGCTCGCCGGCCAGGAAGGTGAGCTGCACCGAGCGCACGCCCAGCTCGGCGAGGCGGCGGGCGGCGGCGGGCGTGACGTGGCTGCCGTTGGTGATGAGCTGGACGACGGGGACCAGCTCGGTCGCCGCGGCGATGATCTCGAAGGCGTCGCGGCGCAGCAGCGGCTCGCCCCCGGTCAGCGTGATGTGGGTGAGCGGGGCCTGAAGGGCGGCCTTGCGCAGGGTCGCCAGCAGCTCCGCCGTCCGCAGCATCGGCCCTTGGGCGAGATCGGCGTGCTGGGGGTCGCCCGGCTTCGCGTTCCAGACGTTGTAGCAGTGGCCGCAGCGGTGATCGCAGCCCTCGGTGAGCTCGAGATCCAGGCGCTGGCCGTGGCCGCCGACCGCCATCAGCGCGCCGCGTCGTCGGGATCGTCCCGCTGCAGCAAGGCGGCGACGCGCGCGGCGACGTCGGCCGGCAGGCGGGAGAGGGCGCTGCTCAGGCCGCGGAGCGCGCTGGAGGATCCGCTGTCGCCCGTGTCTCCGGTCTCCCCGGTCTCGCCGGTCTCACCGGTCTCGCCGGTGTCGCCGGTCTCACCGGTGTCGCCGGTGTCGCCGGTGTCGCCGGTGTCGCCGGTCTCGCCCCTCTCGCCGGTGTCTTCGGGCTCGTAGGGCGAGAGGCAAGGACCAATGGCGGTCTCCTCCGGCGAGAGGCAGACGCTGACCTTCTCGTCGCAGGCCGTCCCGCCCAGCCCGAGCGCCATGCTCACGGCCAGCGGGAGAACGGTCGAGCTCGAAACATTTGATGTCGAATCATTCGCGAGGCGTCGCCGCCGCAGCGCCGCCAGGGCGGCCAGCCCGACCAGCGCCGCGGCGGGGCTCGCGTCGCCCTCGGTGTCACAGCCGCAGTCGCGGTCCTTGTAGGTGCTCAGGCAGACGGCCAGCGCCGTCTCGCCCGTCTCCCCGCTGTCGGCCGTGTCGCCGGTGTCGCCCGTGTCGCCGGTCTCGCCGCTGTCCAGGTAGACCTGAGACCCGCCGACCGCCGACGCCGTCACGCCCGCCAGCCCGAGGGCGACGAGCACCGCCTGCGGGAGCACGTTCTTGTTGCTCACGGCGCCACCTCCGCGTCGGAGCATAGCATGCGGCTCGGCGCCTGCCGCGAGGACTACGCGCCTCGCGCGCCCCGAATGCGCGCCGCCAGATCGGCAGGGAGCCGGCCCAGGGCGCTGGCCAGCGCGCGCTCGGGGCTGGGGGTCGGCTCTGCGGGCCGCAGCAGGCCCTGGGTCTCAGACGGCGGGGGCGCTGGAGGCAACGGGGGCGAGAGGCAGACGTGCATGGGCGGATCGGGCGGCCGCTCGCTCAGGCAGGGGTGCAGAGGCGGCTCGGGCTCGGGCTCCACGGGGGGAGGTACGGTGGGGGGAGGCGCGGTGGGATCGACGGGCATCGGCGAGAGGCAGGGCCCCAGGTGCGGATCCTCGCTCAGCGGGGCGGGCTCCAGGCAGGCCATCAGGGTGTTGACGGCCTCGCAGCCGCCGCAGCCGGCGAGCCCGAGGGACATGAGGATCGCGCTGGGGATGCTGCTCTCTGAGGCCATGGGCGTCTCCTGGGTGCGGGCCGCTCAGGCCGCGGCGCAGCCGATCTGTCGCAGCAGCGCGTCCGGGGTCGGCTTGCGCCCTCGGAACGCCACGAAGAGGTCCATCATCTCCGCCGATCCGCCGCGGGAGAGGATCGCGCTGCGCAGGTCATCGCCGGTCGGGCGCGACCAGATCCCCTCCTCCTCGAAGCGCGCGAAGGCGTCGGCCGCCAGCACCTCGGCCCAGAGGTAGCCGTAGTAGCGGGAGGCGTAGCCGGCGGCGAAGATGTGGTGGAACATGTTCTCGAAGCGGTCGCAGGCGGGGGCCGGGACCAGCGCCACCCGCGCCCGCGCCGCGGCGAGCACCCGGCGGACCCCGTCCTCGTCCTCGGGCGGCGGGCCATGGTGCACGTCGAGGTCGAACAGGGAGAGCTCGACCTGGCGCAGCACGTCGAGGCCGCGCGTGATGTCCCGCGCCGCGCGCATCCGCAGGAGCAGGTCCGCCGGCATGGGCTGGCCGGTCTCCAGGTGGCCCGAGAGCAGGGAGAGCGCCTCGGGCTGCCAGACCCACTGCTCGAGCAGCTTGCTCGGCAGCTCCACGCTGTCGCGAGGCACCCCGCGCGTGCCGATCGCCCGCCGCTCGCGGGACTGGGAGAGCCCGTGGTGCAGCGCGTGCCCCAGCTCGTGCAGCAGGGTCCGCACGTTGTCGTGCGAGAGCAGGCAGGGGGTGTCCGGCCCCGCGGGCGGGAAGTTCGCGCAGAGCACGATGAGCGGCACCTCGCGACGGCCCTGCGCGTCGGGCAGCCCCGGCACCATCCCGCTGACCCAGGCACCCGTACGTTTGCCAGGGCGAACCTGGACATCGACGAGGATGCGCGCCAGGAGCGCTCCGCTCTCGTCGGTGATCTCGAGGAGCTGAAGGTCCTTGTGCCAGGCGAAGGGCTCGCCGCCGGCCGCCTGAACCCGCAGCGTCAGCCCGAACAGGCGCCCGAGGATCTGGCTGACCCCCGCCATCACGCGCGGGAGCGGGAAGTAGACCCGCAGGTCCTGGTCGGAGAAGCCGTAGTGGTCCTGGCGGATCCGCTCGCGGTAAAAGCCCAGGTCGTAGCGCTGGACGGAATCTACCCCGTCCTGACGGGCTCTCTCGCTCAGCTGCGCCAGCTCGCGCTGCGCCTGGGGCTGGACCCGGTCGGCGATGTCGAGCAGGAAGGTGCGCACCTCCTCGGGCGAGCCGGCCATCTCCGTCTGCAGGGCGTACTCGGCGAAGCTGGCGAAGCCGAGGCGCCGCGCGAGCTCGGCCCGCAGCGTGAGCGTCTGGCAGACCACGGGGCCGTTGGCGCGCTCGCCCGCGCTGGCCAGGGTCGTGTGGGCCTCGTAGACGACCTCCCGCAGGGCGCGATCGGGCTGGTGGCTCAAGAAGGGGGTGAGGGCGTGGAGATGCAGGCTGAGGGCGTAGCGACCCTCGGGCGCGTCCGGCGCGTCTCTCAGGGCCTGGGCTCGCGCGGTCGCCCGCAGAGAGGGCGGCAGGGGCGCCACCTGCGCCTCGGTGAGCGGCAGTCGCCAGGCGTCTGTGGCGTCGGTGAGGTGCTCGGCGAAGGTGGCGGAGAGGCGCTCCAGCTGCACCCGGACCTCGCTCAGGCGGCGCTTCTCGTCGGGGGGCAGGTGAACGCCGGCCATGCGCAGCTCGCGCAGCAGGTCGCGCAGGACCTTCTGGCGCTCGGGCGAGAGGGGCTGAGCGGACAGCGTGGTCGCCGCGCGAAGCAGGCGCTCATCCTGGTTCAGCCGCATCCGATGCGCCATATAGCGCGCGCTGCCCTCGTGCTGGACCGCCCGCATCCCCTCGTCGCGCAGCACCCGGCAGAGATGATCCGCGGGCCCCCAGGCGCGATCCAGCCGCTCCTCGGCGGCGTCGATGGGGGCGATCAGCCCCTCCCAGGTTCGGGGCGCGTCCGGGCTCAGCGCCGCCTCCAACGCCGCCTCCGCCTCCGTCACCCGGAGATCGAGCGCCGGCCCCACGTGGTGGGCGCGCACCTCGCCGAAGCGCGGCGGGTTGCACAGATCGAGGAGCGGGTTCGTGGTGGCGTCAGCGAGCAAAGGGCGCTCCTGGACCCGCGCGATCCCAGGGCATCGCAGGGCATGTTCTCTTCTATCCGATTAGCTCTCCTGCATGTCTGCTCAGGACGAGATCCCCACCGGCTTCCGCGCGCAGGTCTATCGGGCCGTGCGCGAGATCCCGCCCGGCCGCGTGCTGGGCTACGGGCACGTCGCCGCGCGGCTGGGGCGCCCACGGATGGCGCGTCAGGTCGGCTACGCGCTCAGCGCCCTGGAGCCCGGCGCGGACGTGCCCTGGTGGCGCGTCGTCCGCTCCAGCGGGCACATCGCCATGCAGGGCGATCCCTCGCGAGGGCCCTTGCAACGCCAGCTCCTGGCGCAGGAGGGCGTGAGGGCGGACGAGCAGGATCGGGTGGACATGGGGCTCTACTTCTGGGACGGGGAATGAGCGCGCCCGAGGGCGGCCCGCCGCGGGAGCAGGCCCGGCCTCTGCCCTTTGGCGGCCCACATCGGGGCCCGGCCCTGATGTGGACCGAGCGCGGCGCCCGCACGGGAGAGGAGGAGGCTCCGCCCGACGCTTTCGATCGCTGGACGCCGCGCCTCGCGCCGATCCTGGACGCGCTGTGGCGCCTGCTCGGCCTGCTCGCGCTGCCGTGGCTGCTCCTGCATCCGGGCGCTCGCAAGCACATCCTGCGCCTGCCCGCGCCGGAGCCGGGGTGGATCTGGCTGCACGGCGCCAGCGCGGGCGAGCACGTGGCGGCCGTCGCCCTCCAGTCCACGCTGCCCAGCGAGGTCTGGCGCACATCCTCGTCCTGGCGGACCCCGGTGCGCGGCGCCTTCCCCGCGCCCCTCGACCTGCCCTTCGTCCTCGAGCGCTGGCTGGACCGCGCGCGGCCTCGGCTGCTGGTCCTGGTCGAGGGCGAGCTCTGGCCGGGCTGGCTCTCGGCCTGCTACCGGCGCGGGATCCCGGTGGTGGTGGTCAACGCCCGGCAGGGGCGCGGGACCTCGCGCCTGCGCCGCCGGCCCCTGCTCTGGCGCTGGCTGACGCGCGGCGTGCGCTTCATCGGCCAGGAAGAGACCGGGGATCTCAAGCTCTCCACGCAGATTCGGGCGGCGACCTTCCAGCTCGGGCGCGAGGCCTTCATCGGCGCCAGCACGCGCCCTGGGGATGAGGAGGCCCTGCTCGGCGCCTGGGGCTTCCTGGCCACGCCGCGGCCGCTGCTGGTCCTGGCGCCGCGCCACCTGGAGCGCATGGACGAGGTCGAGGCGCTGGTCCGCCAGCGAGGCCTCACGATGGCGCGCCGCACGAGGCTCGGAGACGGCGGGCTGGGGCCGGAGGTGGAGGTCCTGATGCTCGACACCATCGGCGAGCTGGCCGGGCTCTACGCCAGCGCGCGGGCGGCCTTCGTCGGCGGCACCTTCGACCCGAAGGTGGGCGGGCACTCGCCGGCCGAGCCCTTCGCCGCCGGCCTGCCCGTGGTT
>CAZKWG010000358.1:0-8006 GCA_964556105.1 uncultured Enterobacterales bacterium
CGCGTTGAAAGCCGAGTTTTTGTAGCTCTCCCAGGCAGGCGTCCAGGTAGGGGCGCCCGGGATCGCTGAGCAGGATCGTCCCGTCCGGCGCGCAGTGGCGGGCCAGGGTCCGCGCGACGGGCAGGGCGTGGGCCGCGTCGTAGAGCAGATCGCTGGCCAGCACGAGGTCGAAGCCGCCCAGCGCCAGGGGCTCGGCCCGCCAGTCATGGGCCACATAGTCCAGCGCGACGCCGTTCTGCGCCAGGTTCTCCGCCAGAAACGCCGGCACCTCGGGGTGGAAGTCCGTCGCCGTGACCCGCGCCCCGCGCCGCGCCGCGACCATCGAGGGCACGGCCAGCCCGCAGCCCAGCTCCAGCGCGCGCCGACCCTCCAGCGCCGGGCCCTCCGCCAGCGTCTGCGCCAGGGCGCGGGCCGAGGGCCAGACCATCCCGAAGTAGGGGCACTGGTCGAAGGAGGCCGGGTCGCGGGTGAGGCCGCGGCGCTCCAGCTCGGCGCAGAGCTGGTCGAGGGCCTCGTCCAGGCTGGGGATCACGCTCAGCGCGAGCGTGATCGCGCCGATGGGCTCGCGCACGAGGACGCGGCGGTACTCGACCATGCACACCCGTAGTCGCACGAGCGGCGGAGCGCCACCGCGGGCCTCAGTCGGTCGTCCGCGCCCGCTCCGCGGCATGCTGCCCCGAGAGCAGCCCGGTGTAGTAAACGGCCGTCAGCGCGCCCGAGAAGCCGCGTCCTCCCGACGTGCTCCCGAGCATCCCCGCCGCCTCGCCCGCCGCGTAGAGGCCCGGGATGACGTCGCCCTGGGTGGAGAGCACCGCGCCGGTCTCGTCGATCCGCGCGCCGCCGAAGGACTTGGCCGTCGCCAGGGTGAGGGGGACGGCGAAATAGGGCGCCTCCACCATGACCAGCGGGCCGATGTCGCGCCCGAAGTCGGTGTCCTCGCCCGCCTCGGCCATCTCGTTGAAGTGGGTGATGGTCTGGTCGAGGGTCTCCGCGTCCAGGCCGAGCCCCGCGGCCAGGGCCTCGCTGGTCTCGTAGCCGGGCATCCCGAGCTGGTCGGCGAGCTGGTCGGGGGTCATGAGCTTGCGGTCAGAGCCCATGTCCTCCGTGTAGTCGGGCGGCTGAAAGCTGAGCAGCGACCAGGCCTCCGCGCCGAAGATGGCGTAGAGCTGGCCGACCTCGCGCTCCAGATCGGCCAGGCGCATCGAGCGGAACATCGCCTCGCTGACGACGCGCTGCGCGGTGCCGTCCACGAAGATCCCGTTCTGAACGCCCATGACGACCAGCACCTCGCGCCCGGTCTCGTCGCGCGGGTCGGGCGTGGAGTGGACATAGCCGCCGAGCTGCTCGTGCAGGAAGGTCTGGCCGCCCGCGCCCTCGATCAGCGCCAGGCCGCTGCCGTCCATGCCCGGCCAGCACTCGTAGTAGATCGCGTCGGTGTCCACCTCCGGCCAGGCCTCGCGCACGCGGTCCAGGTTGCGCCCGAAGCCGCCCGTCGCCACCACCACCGCGTCGGCCTCGATCCAGCCCTCCTCGCCGCTCAGCGTGTCCTGGACCGCCGCGCCGATGACCTGGCCCCAGGCGGTCTCCAGGCCGGTGGCCGTGGTGTTCAGCCAGATCTCGTCGGCGAGATCGGCGCTGAGCAGGTCTACCGGCATGGTGGTGCCGTCCTGCTGGTGCAGGCGCTCGACGGTGCCGGCGTCCTCGTCCGAGGCCACGGTCGGGTAGCGCATGCCGAGGCTGGTGAGCCAGTCGATCACGTCCGAGGAGGCGTAGACGAAGTCCTCTACCAGTGGATCGGTGGGGTCGCCGCCTCCGGTGAACTCCGCCCACTCGGCCAGCGCCGCCTCCGGCGTGTCCGAGACGCCGTTCGCCGCCTGGGTGGCGGTGCCCGCGCCCCAGAGGAAGCTGCCGTAGCGGGAGCCGCCGCCGGGCTCGGCCTCGCGCTCGAGGATGATCAGGTCGGCGCCCGCCTCGCGCGCCGCCCATCCCGCGGCCAGTCCGGAGCCGCCCGCGCCGATGATCAGGACCTCGGTGCTGGCCAGCGGCGCGCCGAGCCGGTCGTAGATGGTGTCCAGCGCCAGGGTGTCCTGGTCGCCGCACCCGACAAGGAGGGCAATACAAAGAGATCGCATGGTGACTCCCTGAGAGCTCGAGATGGAGCGTTCGGAGCTACCGGCGACGATAAACTATATTTACTAGAAAAGTCAAGGCGCTGGGGCGTGTCAGAGCAGGCGCTGCGCCACCACGACCAGCGCCGCGATCTGCGCGCACACGGCCGGGAGCAGGCCCCAGCGGTGAGCGGCCCAGGCCAGCGCGCTCCCCAGCAGCAGGCCGTCCAGCGGGCTCAGCGGGGTCGCCGCCAGCGTGTAGATCAGGACGGCGGCTGGCCAGCCCACGCGCGCGGGCAGGGCGGCGAAGAAGAGCAGGCTGGCGCCCAGCGCCCAGAGCAGCAGCGCGGCGGGCCCGGCGGCCAGCGGGGCCTCGAGCAGGCGCGTGGCGAGCGGCGCGAACCAGGGCGCCGTAGGAATTACAAGCCCCAGTGGAGCCAGCCCAGCGAGGAGGAGGCCCACCGCCGCGCCCAGCCCCAGCCCCAGCCCCGCGCCGCGCAGGCTCCCGGCGCCCATGGGCCAGCGCCCGTCCCGCGCGATCAGCACGAGCCCCATCGCCGCGCACATCCCGCCCGCCGCGATCCGACCAGCGCCCTCCGGCAGCGCCATGTTGGGGTTTCCCGCGACGGCCCAGAGACCCGGTCCGGCCAGCGGCAGCCAGCAGAGCGGCGGCGCGAGGAGCGCGGGCCCCAGGGCGCGGAGGCGGTCGGGGCGCTGGGCTCCGCCCTGGTCGAGGGCCGCGGAGACCGCCCAGAGGAGGCCGGCGATCCACAGGCCGCTCCCCAGCGCCGAGAGCGCGAGCGCTCCCCAGCCCTGGAGCACGCCCGAGGCCACCAGCAGCGCCCCGCCCATCGGCAGCGCCGCCGCCAGGTGTGGGTGCGCGCCGGAGATCAGCCAGGCCAGCCCGCCCAGCCCGAGGGCCGCCGCCGGCAGCACCCGCATCGGCACGCCCGCGCCCGCGACCTCGTCGGCCGCCCCACGAACCAGCCAGAACCCGAGCGCCGTCGCGGTCCCGACGACGATGGGCAGGGCCAGCGGCCAGAGCCCAGGCGCCTGCGCACCCGAGAGGATCCCGCCCAGCGCCGCGAGCAGGGCGAGCCCGCCGCCGTAGGCGGTCCAGCACAGCCACTTGCCCAGCGTCAGCTCGCTCCGGCGCACGGCCGCGCTGAGCAGGACCTCCAGGGTGCGGCCGCTGCGCTCGCCAGGCAGGCTCTCGCTGAGCGGGCCCGTGAGGAGCGAGATGGCCAGCAAGGCGACGATCAGCGAGCGGCCGGGCAGGCGGCGGGTGGGCGCGGCCTCGGTCAACGTGACCCGGGGACCGGGCAGGGTGTCCAGGGCGGCGCGCAGGGCGTCGGGGATGGCGGCGGCCTGGACGATGACGGGGTCCACGCCCGCGAGCCGGACACGCGCGTCCGGGGTCACCTGTACCTGACCCTGGAGCTGCTCGGGGACCTCGCCCGAGACCGTCGCCACCCGCTCGCGCGCAGGGGCCTCCAGCCGCAGCGGGAGCCCTCCCGCCGGCAGCAGCAGGCCCAACGCCAGGAGCGGCAGCCGATACCAGCCCTTCCCCGCGTGGACGATGCGGAGATCACGCAGGGCGATGGCCAGGATCCGAGCGGGCCTCACGCCACACCCCGCCTCGCCGCGCGCCAGGCAGCGGCCGCGCTCAGCGCCAGGGTCGCGAGCAGGACGACGAGGGACGGTGCCAGATGCAACTGACCCCGAATCAGCGCCGCCAGCGAGGCCAGCGGGATCCAGGCCCCCACGGCGGGCAGGGTCCAGCCCAGGGCGAAGAGGCCGAGCCCCGCGGTGAGCGCGCGGGAGAGCGGCGCCGAGAAGCCCTCGCCCCGGCCGCCCATCGCGCCGACCCCCAGGGCCGCCCCCGCGGCGCCGGCCCAGGTGCCGTGCCAGACCCAGGCGGCGACGTCGGCCACGCCGACCAGCGCGTGCAGCAACAGGAGCGTCAAGGTGAGCGCGGCGCCCAGCGCGACGGTCGCGGCGATCAGGCGCGCGACGGCGTGGAAGACGAAGGGCACCGGCAGGCTGTGCTCGGCCTCCAGCACCGCGCCCTGACGGTCGCGCATCACCGTCCCCGCGCCGAGGACGACGCCATAGAGGGCAAAGAGCACCGAGAGCAGGCCGGCCATCGCGCGCACGGCCAGGCCACCCTCGCGGGAGCGCGCGGGCGGCGCGGAGCGCTCGACGGTCCAGGGGGCGCCGATGGCCGAGCGGATCGCGCCCTCGGCGCGCAGGGCCACGCCCAGCCCTTGACCGGCCTGCAGGGTCCAGCCCGACGCGCTCGGCCAGGCGGCGCCCTCGACCCGGCCCTCCCGCACGGCGGCCTCGGGGTCGTCCACGACCACCACCGCGAAGCCAGCGGCCTCCAGGCTGGCCACCACGGCCGGCTGATCGGCGGGCACGCCCAGCTCGGGCGAGCGGGAGATCAGCGCCACCATCGCCGTGGAGCCCACCAGCGCCACCGCCGAGAGCAGGCCCGGCCAGGCCAGCGCGCGCACCACCAGCCCCTCACGGAGCAGGCGCGTCGCCATCGTCAGGGTCAAGGCGCCCAACGCCTCCAGATCAGCGGAGCGGCTGCGGCGCATCGCCCACCAGCTCCAGGAAGGCGTCGCTGAGATCGGCTTTCCCGGTCAGCCCGCGCAGCTCGTCCAGCGTGCCCTCGGCCACCAGGCGGCCTCTCGCCAGGACGCCGGCCCGGTCGCAGACGGCCTCGACCTCGCCCATGACGTGGCTGGAGAGCAGGATGGCGCGCCCCTCGCTGGCCAGCCGTCGCACCAGGGCGAGCACCTCACGCCGCCCGCCGACGTCCAGGCCGTCCGTGGGCTCGTCCAGCAGCATGACCGGCGGGTCGTGAGCCAGCGCGCGCGCCAGGACGACCCGGCGCTTCTGGCCGGTCGACAGGCCGCCGCACGGGCTGTCGGCGAAGGCCGTCGCGCCGAGCGCCTCCAGCAGGGTGGCGGCGCGCTCGCGCGGAGCTTGTACGCCTTGAACGCGGGCGAAGAGGGTCACCGCCTCGCGCCCCGTCAGCTCCCGGGGCAGGCCGGCCTCGGCGGGCACGTAGGCCAGACGGCTCCGCGCCCCCACCGGATCGGCGAGCGCGTCCACCCCGTCCACGCTCATCGCGCCGCGATCGGGCCGAAGCAGCGTCGCCAGCAGGCGCAGGGTGGTGGTCTTGCCGGCGCCGTTCGGGCCGAGCAGGCCATAGACCTCGCCGCGGCGCACCTCCAGCGAGAGCCCGTCCACGGCGAGCACGCGACCTCGCCCAGGATCCTCGAAGCTCCGCGAGAGATCGGTCACCTTCAGCATGGCCTCAGCCTACCTCCGCGGGCGCGCCCTCGCCACGGCCCCCCGGCCCGCTGACCCGCTGCTATGTTGAGGACAACGACGCCCACGGAGCCCCCATGCCTCTGCTCGCTCTGCTCGCGCTCAGCGCCCCCGGACTCGCCGCCACCCTCACGGTGGGGCCGGGCAAGGATCACAGCGCCCTTCAAGCCGCGGTGGACGCCGCCGCCGATGGGGACACGATCCTTGTCGATCCGGGTACTTACGAGGAGCGGGTGACGGTCACCAAGGACCTGCTCATCCAGAGCACGGGCGGGTCCGGGGTCACGACCCTGCGCTTCGAGGGCCCCGTCCTGACGCTCAGCTCGGCGGTGGCGACGGTGATGGGCTTCTCCGTTCAGCCCGTCGGCGGGCGCGGGGTCGAGGTGCGCGGCGGCACGGTGAGCCTGGACGATCTGGACGTCAGCGGCGCGGTCTCGGGCGACGAGAACGGGGCGTCCCTGTACGTGCTCTCGGCCACCCTGACGGTGACGAACAGCGCGTTCGCCGACGGGGACGCCGGCGCGGCCAACGGCGGCAACGTCTACCTGAGCGAGTCCATCGTCTCGATCACCGGCACGGGCATCACCGGCGGCGTCGCCGAGAAGGGAGGCGGCGTCTTCGCTTACGGCTCCGAGCTGCGCCTCTCGGAGTGTACGCTGGAGAGCAACGTCGCCGTGACCGCCGAGGAGACGCCGCGCGGCGGCGGGATGCGCCTCGAGGAGACCACGACGATCATCGAGGACAGCGCGCTGCGCGACAACCAGGTGGACGGCGGCTACGGCGGGCAGATCTCGCTGTACGGGGGCGCGCTTCAGCTCACCGACGGGACCCTGGCGGGCGGGCTGGCGCTGGGCGCGTACGGCGGCGGGATCGCCGCGTATGACGCCGATCTGGACGTGAGGGGGACCAGCTTCGAGGGCAACACCGCCGAGTACCTGACGGGCGAGGACGAGTCGCCGAACGGGGGCGCGCTGGTGGTGGTCGCCGAGGCCAGCGAGCCCGTCGTCAGCTTGTCGGACGTGGTCTTCCTGGGGAACCGGGCCGACGGGAGCGGCGGGGCGCTGCGCGTCTACGGCGGGACGGTGCTGGTGGACGCGAGCACCTTCGCCGAGAACGAGGCCGAGCGGGGCGGCGCGCTCTACGTCTCCGGCGTCTCGCCCTTCCAGGTGGACAGCTCCACCTTCCGCGCCAACGCCGCCGGTCGCGGCGGCGCGCTGCAGTGGCAGCCAGAGGAGGACAGCGCCTCGCTCTCGCTCTCGCTCAACCTCTTCGAGGACAACGTCGCCACCGAGTACGGCGGCGCGCTCTACACCTATGGCGGCGGCGCGGTCGATCTCCGGTACAACACGTTCCGCCAGAACCAGGCCGATGTCGGCGGGGCCGCGATGCTCTGGGCGACCGCCGACATCGAGAGCCAGCTCAACATCTTCTGCGCGAACTACGCGATGAGCAGCGAGGACTCGGATGGCGGCGCGGTGCTGGTCTACGAGGCCGGCGCCACGGCGAACACCTGGAACAACAACCTCTTCGTCGAGAACGCCAGCGCGTCCGCGGGCGGCGGCCTGTACATGGTGCAGAGCGACAACGCCGTGGTGCGCAACAACCACTTCGTGAGCAACCAGTCCGAGCGCGGCGGCAACGCCTACCTCTACGACACGCCGGGGACCTTCCTGAACAACCTCGTGGTCTTCGGCGAGGGCGGCGACGGGCTGTGGACCAGCGACGTGGACACGGTCAGCGTCACCTACAACGACCTCTACGACAACGAGGACGAGCCGGTGGGCGGGGCGCTGGACGCCGAGGACCTGGACGCCACGAACATCGCGGTGGATCCGCTCTTCGTGGACTACACGAGCGACGCCGACTGCACGAACGACGATCTGACCCTCTCGACCTCCCGCAGCCTGGCCATCGACGCGGGCGATCCGTCGCTCCTCGACCCGGACGGCTCCCGCTCGGACATGGGCGCCTATGGCGGAGAGGCGGCCGACTGGTCGCCGCTGATGGACGAGGACGGGGACGGCTACCCCGCGGGCAGCGAGTGCGACGACGACGACCCGGACGCCTACCCGGGCGCGTCGGAGACGGCCTACGACGGCGTCGATCAGGACTGCGACGGGGCCGATCTCCGCGACGTGGACGAGGACGGCTACGACGCCGAGGAGGCCGGGGGCGACGACTGTGATGACCTGGACAGCGCCATCTCGCCTGCCGCCACCGAGATTATCGACAATGACATAGACGAAGACTGCGACGGCACCGCCCAGCACAGCGGCGAGGGCGAGGGCGAAGGTGAGGGCGAAGGCGAGGGCGAGGGCGAGGGCGTGGGCGAGGGCGAGGGCGAGGAGGACTCGGGCGATGGCGTCGGCGGAGAGACCGGGGACAAGGGCGGAGGTTGCGGCTGCAGCGCGGCCGCGCCGGGCGGGGAGCGCACGATGGGGATCGTCCTCGCAGGCCTGCTCCTGGCGGGAGCGCGCCGCCGCCGGGCTCGTCCCGGAAGCGGCGGGCGTCCTGCTTGACGGACCTGACGGCGGGTCCTACCGTTCACATGGACAG
>CAZKWG010000359.1:0-8005 GCA_964556105.1 uncultured Enterobacterales bacterium
CGATGGTCGGCCTGTACGAGACGGCCCTCGACGCGCTGTGCGCGCGCGACGTGGCCGGGGTCGAGGTGCGGCCGAAGATCGTGGCCTCCACCGCCACGGTGCGCCGCGCCGAACGGCAGATTCAAGCGCTGTTCGGGCGCCCGGCGGTCGCGGTCTTCCCGCCGCCCGGTCCGGATCGCAGACACAGCTTCTTCGCCGAGACCGTGCCTGTCGAGGCGGTCCCGGGGCGGCGCTACGTGGGCGTGGCGGCGCAAGGCCGCAGCCTCAAGGTCGTCTTCCTGCGTACGCTGCTGGCGCTCATGGGCGCCGCGCAGACTGCGTGGGACCAGGCCGGCGGCAAGCGCGCGCGCCCCAACCCGGCCGACGCTTACATGTCCGTGGTCGCCTACTTCAACAGCCTGCGCGAGCTCGGCGGCAGTCGCCGCATCGTGGAGGACGAGGTGGCGAGCCGTCTGGCAGGCTACGGCGCGCGTCGGCGCGAGGGCGAGGCCACGGGCCTGTTCTGCGACCGTCGCATCGGGCAACCGGTCGAGCTGACCAGCCGCGAGAGCACCAGCAAGGTCTCGGACACCAAGAGGCGGCTGGAGCTGAGCTTCCACGACGATGATCGCGTAGACGTTGCGCTGGCCACCAACATGATCTCGGTCGGACTCGACATCGTGCGCCTGGGCCTGATGGTCGTCGTGGGCCAGCCGAAGATGTCGGCCGAGTACATCCAGGCCACCAGCCGCGTCGGTCGCGATCCAAGCCGTCCCGGCCTGGTGGTCACGCTGATGAACATGCACCGCCCGCGCGACCGCTCGCACTACGAGAGCTTCGCCGCGTTTCATGCCTCGTTCTACCGCTCGGTCGAGGCGACCAGCGTGACCCCCTTCGCGCCTCGCGCGGTGGACCGCGGGCTGGCCGGGGTCACGGTCAGCCTGGCGCGCCACGGGTTGCGCGAGCTCACCCCGTCATCGGGGGCCGTGCAGATGCGCCTGCTTCGCGGCCGCGCGGCCTTTGTGGCCGACGTGATCGCCTCGCGTGCCGCCCAGCACCGCCACGACCTCGATCCTGCCGAGCTGGAGGCGTTGCGGGAGCGCACACGCGCCCAGGTCGGTGACCTGCTCGACGACTGGGTCAAGATCGCCGACCGCAAGAACAACGTTCGGGCCGGGCTGCGCTATCAGAAGTTCGAGCCGGGCACCGACGCGGTCCTGCTGCGTGACCCGCTGGCGGCAGACCTGGACGCGATATCGCCCGAAGAGCGACGCTTCAAAGCCAACCGCTCGATGCGCGACGTGGAGCTCTCCGTGAACCTGTGGGCGAAGACGCTGGATGGTCTCGACGTCGAAGTGGAGGGCGAATGAGCAGGCGCCCACATGGCAGCATCCGTCGCAGCCAGATCATCACCACCTATGGGCCGGGCGCCATGGTGGACCTGCCGACACGCTCGGTGATCATCGGCGGTCTGGAGAGCTGGTCCGAGGGGGGGCGAGAGCCCGTCTTCGAGAGCCGTCTCGTCCGCAGGCTCGAGCGTGAGCTGGACGTTCCCGGCTTGAAGCTGTTCACCCCACCGGGAGATGCCGGCGATCCCACACAGCCCTTCACCGGCATCACCGGCTGGATCTTCCCTGAGTGGTTCGTGGGCCCCTACGTCGAGATGGACGAGCTGACCCGCAGGGACGGCGCGCGCCGGCGGCCGCTGGTGCATCGTGAGAAGCTGGTGGATGGCAAGTATGGAGGCAAGGACGTCGTCCCCGTCCGCTTTGTTCAGGCCTGCGCGAACGGCCACATCGACGACATCAACTGGCACACCTTTCTGCATGATCCCAGCGACACCTGCCGACGACAACTGTGGGTGGATGAGCGCGGCACCACGGGGGACCTGACCAACGTGACGATCCGCTGCGACTGCGGGAAGGCGCGCTCGATGGCGACGGCCGAATTCCGCGGCAGCCGCGACGCCGAGGTCGACGCGAGCGCTTCGGGGCCGGGCAGGGGCAAGGCGCCCCTCGGCTACTGCCGCGGTCGGCGCCCCTGGCTCGGGCCGCGCTCGTCCGAGCGCTGCGTGAACCAGAACGGTGAGCCCGAGGTCAACCGTCTGCTGGCCCGTTCGGCGTCGAACGCCTGGTTCTCCGAGACGGTCTCGGTCATTTCCATCCCCGACCGGGACGCCGAGCTGATGGCGCTCATCGAGGGCGCCTGGGCCCTGCTGGGTGAGATCGAGTCGCTCGAGGATCTGGAGTACGCGCGTCGCAAGCTCGCGCCGATTCGCAACGCGCTGGGCGACTGGCCGAGTGATCGCGTCTGGGACGGCATCTGCCGCAAGCGTTCGCCTGGCGCCGGCGAGGACACCGGGTTCAAGCGGCCAGAGCTGGAGATGCTGCTGTCGAGCGTCGATGAAGGGGGGCTCGGGCACGGCGACAAGGACTTCACGGCGTCTCGCCGAGCGCTCGGCGCTGGGACCCGGGTGCCTGGCCTCGACCGCGTCGTGCTGGTGCATCGGCTGCGCGCGGTGACAGCGCTGATCGGCTTCACGCGCTTCGACGCGCCCGTGCCCGACGAGGATGGCGAGATCGGCATCGACGTGCGGCGCGCCGCCATCGCCAAGGACCTGAGCTGGCTGCCAGCCGTCGAGGTTCGGGGGGAGGGGATCTTCCTTGGCTTCGACCCGGCGGCCCTGGACGCCTGGCTGGCTCGGCCGGGCACCCAGGCGCGCTGGCGCGCCCTGCGCGAAGGACACGATCTCTGGAAGAGGCGGCACCCGACCTTCCGCGGAAACCTGCCGGGCCCGCGCTACCTGTTCCTGCACTCGTTGGCGCACATGCTTCTTACGAGCGTGGCGCTGGACTGCGGGTACGCCTCGACATCGATCAAGGAGCGGATCTACGCCGTGCCCGAGGTGGGCTACGGCATCCTGCTCTACACGGGCACCAACGACGCCGAGGGCACGCTCGGCGGGCTGGTCGAGGTCGGCCGACGCATCGAAGATCACTTCGCGATGGCGCTGGAGCGCGGCCGGCTGTGCTCGCATGACCCCGTCTGCGCGTACCACGACCCACGAAACGCGAACGAAGAGCGCTTCCTGCACGGCGCGGCCTGCCACGCCTGCCTGCTCATCAGCGAGACAAGCTGTGAGCAGCGCAACGAGCTGCTGGATCGCGCGCTGGTCGTCCCCACGGTCGGCGTCGAGGACGCTGCCTTCTTCAGCGAAGGGTGAGCGGCCGCCTGCGAGAGCTGTCCGAGGGCGTCCTGCGGGCGCTCGCCGCCGCCCTGCGCGCGGGCCGGCTGTCTCCGCCTTACAAGCGCGTGACCGTCGATCACCTCGTTGGAGGCCCGCCCTGGCTGAGTGTGGAGCTGACCACGCTGGCGGAGCATGGCCTCAGCCCAGCCGCCATCGCCTGGGGCGCCTCCGCGCTGGCCGACGAGCGGGCCGAGTGGCGGGCGCGCTGGTCCGGCGTCGAGCTGACCTGGACCGGACCAGAGGAGGTCGTGACGGAGACCCGGGACACGGGCGCCGTCGCGCGGCAGCTCTTCGCCAGCGCCCAGCGCTCGCTGCTGGTCTCGACCTTTGCGCTGGACGGGGGCGCCAAGGCCGAGAACCTGCTCGGCGTGCTTCGAGCGCGGATGTGCACGACGCCTCTCTTGTCGGTGCGGCTGTTCCTCAATTTCGCGCGCCCCTACCAAGACGAACGCCCGGCGACGGTCCTCGTTGCCGAGCACCTGCGCCGCCTCGAGCGAGATATCCTGATCTGGGAGCCCCGCCCCCGCGTCTTCTACGACCGCCGCGCGCTGGCGCTCGGCCACGGCGCTCGCGCGAGCTTGCACGCCAAGGTCATCGTGCGCGACGACCAGCAGACGCTGATCACGTCCGCCAACCTGACCGAGGCCGCTCAGGAGCGAAACATTGAGGCGGGCGTGCTGATTGACGATGCGGCCTTCGCCGGACGGGTCGTGGCGCAGTTCGACCGGCTGGTGGCCGCGGGGGTTTTGGTGGAGGCGAGCGGGGAGGGCGCAGGCAGGACATAGGTAGCAACGGCTGACGACCGGGACGTCACCCGGATCTCTTTCGGGGGCGGACCCGTGGTCCGCGCACCCCATCGTGCCCCAGGACGCCGGTGGCCCCGCGGCCCAGGGCCGGGCACAGGTAGGACATGAACCCTCGTCCACCGCTCCCATTGTCGCAGCAGATCCTGTCCTGGGTCCTCCAGGCCATGGGCTTCATCGCCGAAGAGAAGCAGGGATCTCGTGTCCTTCGGCACGTCTCGGTCAGCACGGTGAAGACCGCGCTGCACGGCGAGCCCATTCCCGAGACCTGGGACGCGCTGTTGCGGGCGGTGACGGAGGCGCTCGGCCACCAAGTCTCTCCAGAGCAGGTCATGCAGGCTGCGGAGTGGATTCATGGCTGGGATCTGCGCGTGAGCCGGCTGGACGACAACGGGCTCGCTCTCGCGAATCGAGCGCCAGCCGTGCTGCGGGTGCTGGCGCCGCAGATCGGCCTGCGCTTCGGCGCGGTTGCGGCCATAGGGGTCGCGCTCGGCGAGCACGACGCCGAGCGGCTCTGCGATCCGCTCAATCCGCGGATCTTCGGGTGGGCATTGGAGGCGCTCTTCGCGCGTCGGCGCCCCGATCTGAAGACCTGGGAGGCGCGCTATGATGCCCTCCAGAGAGTCGGCGTCAACCGCCGAACGGTCGAGAAATGGCGCTCGGGTCGGATCGCCGTGCCGAACCCCTCCAACCTGCAGGCGCTGGCGTGCGTTCTCGGCGAAGAGGCGCAGCCGGGCGCGCTGGGGCTGCTTCGGCTCGCCAGGCTGCTCACGGTGCTGCACCGGGACCTCGCGGACTGGGTGGGCGAGGAGCTGGCGGCGGACTTCGCGGCGCTGGTGGCTACCTGGGCGTGCGCCGCGCGTGAGGCGCTCGGTGCGTCTGAGGTTCGTACTCAACTCGCGGAGTTCGTGGCTGTGATCCTGGAGAGCCAGCATGGCGAGGCGGCGCTCGCGAACCTGGCTCCTGTCCTCGGGCTATCGGGTGTGGAAATTCCCGCGCAGGAGGTCGCGCGGCAGATCCGGGTCGTCACGGCGGCCGTGCGCCAGGGTGCGCCTACCGAACAGTTGACCTGGATCCTGCCGATGCAGATCCTGAACCCGTATCCGGTGCTTGCGGCTGTGGTGGGCGCCGCGCTCGGCATGGACAACGCGATGGCCTGGGCGACGACCGCCCCCCTGGAGCTGCTCCAGGCGGACTGGAGACGGCAGGCGGGCCTCGAGCTGCTCGCGCACAGCGACCAGATCACCGTTCAAGCTGGAGACGGCGGCCTCTCCCGGCAGATCGTGTTGCCCGAAGTGTGGCGAGTCCAGGCGCGTGAGTGCGCAGCCGCGGGGCTCGCGCTGACGCGGGGGGCGGGTCAGCGGCCCGTCGAGCTGGCGCAGTTCGGGTTGATGATGCAGCTCGTCACCCAGATCGGAGGGATCAATCACATTCAAGAGGCGGTCGCGATGTCGAACGCCGCCTCGAAGCGCGCGGCGGTGCCGGCGTCGCTCGAGGTGGCCTTCGACGCGCACACGCTACAGGAGTTTCCTCATCTGATGGCTGAACGTGCCCGCCGCCTGGCCAACGAGGGGATGGACAACGAAGCTGTCGATTGGCTCGGGCGATGGAACAGAAACGCCGAGCTTCGCTCGAGCGAGGAGCGCCGCGCTGCTGCGGAGACCGCCATCACCATCGCCCACCGACAGATGGATCGGCTTCGACCGCAGCGCGCATACCTGCGCACGGAGCTCCCGTGTCCTGTTGAGGCGCTGCCGGCGACGCTTCGTCAGCGCCTCATCGAGAGCGTTGACGCGGTCCAGGGTGTGCTCGCCAGCTCTCTGCGCGTTGGGCAGCCGCTCTTCGAGCGCGCAGACGCGTGGCTGGCCGCGCCGCCGGGGAGCGCCGAAGAGGTCGAGCGCGTCGTGCAGCTCCTCCCGCTCGCGCTTCGGCTCGACGTTCTGGAGGCCGAACTCGACGGCGGCGAGGATATCCCGCTGCCCCGCTCGGGCCCGCTGGCTGAGCGACTGCTCGCGTCAGACCGCGCGCTCTCCCACCACGGTCCGGCCTGGGCCATGCGGGCGCTCTGGTCGCGCTTCATGGAAGAGGACCCGTCAGACGCCCTGAAGTGGGCTACGCACTACGGCGCTGCGACGCTGTACGAGCGTGAGGTGACGCGCCTGGTGGAGGACGGCTGCTTGTCCCAGGACGCCGGCAGATCCTGAGTGGAGCATCGGTGATGTTGAGTGTGTGAGGCCGAGGCGGGAACCGCTCATCCTGAGCGCAGACCGTCGGCCCAACCTTGCATCAAGGAGACCGTTCATGTCTACTCAAAGCACGACCTGCGTCGGCAGGATCTCTGGCAAGCCGCTCACCGCGTATGTGTCTTCGGCCGAAGCGGAGGATGGCGCCAGGTTCGCCCAGGAGCGCTACGGCGCCCCCATGGTGCCCTATCCCTGCGACCGCTGCGGCTGGTGGCACCTGTCTCCGGCGGACCGGCAGACGCCCTCGTCCACCTGCGCGACCTGCCGCGGTCGAGACGGCCGCCTCAAGGCCAGCTACGCCTCCCAGGACGACGCTGAGCGCCGCGCCTCGATTTTGCATCGCGAACGAGGCGTGCGTCTGCAGGCGTACCTGTGTGCCTTCGGCGGTTGGCACCTCACCAAGGGCTGACCGAAGGCGGGTCTCAACGGACGCGACGTACGGCCGGGGGCATCGGCGCCTCGGCGACGTAGCTGTTCTGACCTGGGGCTGGCGATAGGGGAGGAACGGCGCGCAGAGTCCGGGTCGTCTCGAAGCCCACCAGCCATGTGCTGCGGTCCACGGGTGCGGCGCTGAGCACCCGGGCCTCGCAGACGATGGCGGGCGGAGCGTCGCCATGGCCGCAGCGGTGCACGAACACACGGCCCTCGTCCAGAGCGGCGCGGGCGATCACCGGCGTCGTCGTGATGGAGGCGATCCGGTCCCGGGTGCCCGGCTCCCAGACGTTGGACCATCGGGAGGGGCGGCGATCATCGGGGTGGTGGAGGACGACGTACAGGGGCATCGGAGCTCGTGTGAAGGAGAGGGTCAGCGCGGTGTGGAGCCCTATCCGCTGAGGGTGCGCGCCGACGAGGCCGTCCCCATCAGCTCGGGGCGCGTGGACGGACGGCGGGCAGCGGGAGACGGAGTAGGGCCGCGTCCCCGTAGAGGGCCAGGAGCGTGCGAGGACACGAGTGGGCGCGGCGGCGCGGATGAAAAGCGGGCAGCCCCGGCTGGCCAACAAGATCGAGCGTCTCCGGGGGGACGTCCGGTGGCGGCGACCTCGCCTCCATAAGCATGAGCTGCCGAGGCGCTCCCGGGCCGCTGGCGGGAAGCTGTGGTGCGGCAGTGACCCGGATCGGCAGGACCAGCGCATCTCGGCGTTCGCCGCACTTCGGACCAAGGGTCGGCAGTCGGCCTGATGGGCTCGTCAGTGAGGCGGCAGTGGCTCGGGAGCTCCCGGCCAGTGCGTCAGCAGTGATCCGGATCGGGAGCGTGCCCGGGGCGTGGTAGCCCCGGGCACGCTATTGTGGACAGGTCCTTTGGGCTCGGCCTCTACTCCATGCCTTCGGGACCGGCGGCCGGCGCGTCTGCGTCGGTCGCTGCTTCGACACGTCCGAGCCGGGCGCGGAGGTGGGCCATGGCCTTCGCCTCCAGCGCCGGGTCGGCGTCGGGGGCCTCAGCCAGGACCACCCGCAGCTCGGCGAAGGCGTCGCCCTCGCCGCTGTGCTCGTCGATCAGCTCCTCGACGAGGGCCTCGACGCGGCCGCGCGACCGGAGGACGGGCGCGGGGTCGGGCTCCTCGCCGTTGGCGATGGCGGTCACGAAGCGATGGACCGTGAGCGCGTGGTCCTCGGCGGCACGGCGAAGAGACTCCGCCGCCTGCCGCTGCTGCTCGGCGGTGGTGTAGATCGCGGACAAGGCGGTGCCGCGCTCCAGGGAGGGTCGGGGGACGGGATCGAGGGATGACATCAGA
>CAZKWG010000360.1:0-8000 GCA_964556105.1 uncultured Enterobacterales bacterium
GCCCGGCGCGCTGCTCGTGCTCCTCCCCGAGCAGTCGCGCTACGAGCAGCGCGGCGGGGCGACGATCACCTCGGCGGAGCGGCGCGTCCGCTTCTCGCCTGAGCTCGCGGACGCGCCAGCTCCGGAGCTCTGCCGCCCGGCCTGGGAGATCCCCTGCCTGTTCGCCATGGCCTGCAAGCCCGCGCTGGCCAACGCGCTCACCTACACCGACGCCGCCGGGATCCGCGCGGAGATCGCCGCCGTGGTCCCTCGTTACGCCGGGATCGAGCGGCTGGGCCAGGCGGGAGACTGGGTTCAGTGGGGCGGGCCGCAGCTCTACGCGGACGGGGACTTCTCGGCGACGCCGGAGGGCCGCGCCTGCTTCTCGGCCCTCCCCCAGCCCGCGAGCGCCGCTGAGCCGGGACGAAGGTGAGCCGCCCCCCCGCCGCAGGCGTCCAGGCCGTCCGGGTTCGTCAGGTGAGCAGGGATCAGGGTCAGACGCAGGTGGCACCGCCGTCCGACGATCGTGTCGCCGTCGAGGAGCCCTTGGAGCTGCGCGTGGAGGGCCTGAGCTTCCTCGTGACCCTGCGCACGCCCGGCCACGACCTCGAGCTCGCGGCCGGCGCGCTGCTCGCCGAGGGCGTGATCGCCGATCGCGACGATCTCGCCGCCATCGCCGCCATCGACGACCCGAGCGCGCCGCGCGGCAACACGGTGGACGTTCGCCTGGCCTCGGGCGTGCCGCTGCTGCGCGAGGCGGCGCGCGCCCGCTACGCCAGCAGCGCCTGCGGTCTCTGCGGAAAGGAGACGCTGGACCAGATCTTTCAGGTGACGACGCCGCTCGTGCGCACCTGGGAGGCCGACCCCGAGGTCCTGTTCGGCCTCCCCGCGGCGCTGCGGTCGGCGCAGTCCCTCTTCGACCACACCGGCGGCCTCCACGCCGCGGCCCTGTTCACGCCCGACGGCGAGCTCGAGGTGCTGCGCGAGGACATCGGCCGCCACAACGCCGTGGACAAGGTGATCGGCTGGCGCCTGCTCCAGGACCGCGTGCCGGTGGACGATCGCGTCCTCCTGGTCAGCGGCCGGGCCGGCTTCGAGATCGTCCAGAAGGCCATCGTCGCGCGCATCCCCGTCCTGGCGGCGATCGGGGCGCCGAGCAGCATGGCCGTCTCGCTCGCGCGGCGCGCCGGCATGACCTTGCTCGGCTTCCTTCGCGATGGCCGCTACAATCGATACGAATCAAACTAGTTTTCGAAGTTGCCGAAGATCGCAAGTCCAGGACGCGAAGGCCGGGGCCCGGGGTTATGTTCCGTGCGACTCGAATCCCCGGAGGACGCATGTCTCGCTCGCTTCTGCTGACCCTGCTGTTTCTGCTGGGATGTCCGGGCGACGACATCAAGGACATCCTCGGCGAGGGCGAAGGCGAGGGCGAAGGCGAGGGCGAGGAGCTGCCCTCGCTGGAGTCCTACGAGGAGACCCTGGCGATCGACGAGGGCGAGCTCGGCAAGCTGGAGATCGAGGTGGACGGCGAGACCACCGCCTTCATGGTGACCGCCGAAGGCGAGTTCTACCCGTCGATCGACCGCGTCGTGAACCCGGACGGAGACACCGTCTTCGACTGGGAGGACTGGTACGGCGAGGACGAGTTCATCACCGAGGCGATCTACCCCTGGTACAACGACATGACCTTCAACTGGCCGATCCGCTCCGTGGACGACAAGCTGAGCAAGGGCACCTGGAAGGTCTTCCTCGGCTCCTACAACCGCAGCGGCTACGCCAAGGAAGATGACCTGGCCGTGGTCGTCCACACCAAGCGGGACAGCTCGTTCGGCTCCGGCAAGATGGGCGTGCGCCTGGTCTACGCCGAGGGGATGAGCGAGGACGAGGAGGTCGTCCGCGGGGTCGAGGGCGCCGTCGAGCGCTGGGCTGAGCTCTGGGCGATGTACGACATCGAGCTCGAGGTCGAGTACGCCGAGACCGACATGGACGCGGACCTCGCGATCCCCGAGGACGGCGCCGGCTACGACGGCCTGGCGAAGAAGACGGACGGGCGGCAGATCACCGTGGTCATCGGCGAGAGCGTCGATGGAGACGACTATCTCTACGGCGTCACGGGCGGCATCCCCGCCTCGCTACACGACACGCCCCGCTCCGCCATCGCCATCTCCTGGCTGGCCAACGCGGGCGGCGACGGCGAGTTCTCCGACGACGACATCCGCCTCTTCGGCGAGACGCTGGCCCACGAGTGTGGGCACTACATGGGCCTCTTCCACCCGGTCGAGTATGGCTGGAATTACTGGGACGGCCTCAGCGACACCGATCACTGCGACTCCATGTCGGAGTGCGAGGACGGCATGGGGGACAACCTGATGTTCCCTTACCCGGTCTGCAGCTTCCGCGAATGCGTCCCGCAGGAGGTGATGACCGAGGGTCAGACCGCCGTGAAGATGCGCTACACCGGCACCCGGTAGGAGTTTACGATGCGGAACAGCTCGCTCCCCTTCCCCAGCGCGCGGCCCCTGCTGGCGCTGGCGCTTCTGGCCTCCTTCGCGGGCGCGGCCACGGCCGGCAGCACCAGCGCCGACAGCTGGGTCCCCTCGGCGGAGGAGGAGGCGGTCTACCGCGCCCTCTCCGTGCGCGATCGTGGCCCCACCTGTGAGGCCGTCGAGGCGATGGCGAAGGAGCCGGTCGCCACGCTGATCTCGGTGGCCGAGCACGCCACCATGCCCCCCTGGGTCGGGGTCAAGGCGACGGAGTGCCTGACGGTCCGCCACGCCGAGGCGGCGAAGGACACGCTGAGCGCATGGATGGTCGATCCCGAGCGGCGTGGCCTGGCCCTGGTCATCGCGAACCGCACGGCCGACATGCCCGAGCCCGTCGCCGTGCAGCTCGCCACCGCGGGGCTCGCGGGCCCCCACGCCGCCGAGCTGCAGAAGCGCCTCGCGAAGAGCCCCTGGGCCTCGGTCGCGACGCTGGCCAACGGCGCGAACCCGGCGAAGTAGCCTCTCGACGTCTGGAGCCTTCCTTGTTGCGCGGAGCCCTGGTCGCGGCGACAGTGTGGACGCTTGGGGGCTGCGCGCCCTCTGAGGACGAGCTGCGCGCCATCGGCCAGGCGCGGCTGGGCACCCAGGGGCGCACCGTCGCCATCGGCTACATCGACCCCCAGGCGCGGGCGCGGGACTGCTGCTGCCCGACCGAGGCGCGCTGGTTCGAGCTGAGCGAGCGCCCCGAGACCTGTGAGATCTACCCGGAGACCGGCGAGGACGACCGCTTCTTCCGCGGCACGAGCTTCCTCGACCCCGCCTGCCTCACGGCGCAGGGCTTCCTCGAGCCGCTTCAGGTGCGGCGACAGGTGGTCGCCTGCGCGAACGTGGCCTGCGAGGGCGACGCGACAGGCGGACCCGCGCCGCTCGAGGAGACCGTGCAGGTCTTCGTGGCCACGGGAGCGCTGACGGCCCTGGCGAGAGAGAGCACGAAGGTCGAGTCGGTCGAGTACTTCGTCGGCTACGACACGCTCGGCGACGTGCTGGAGCAGAAGCGGAGCGGCTGGGACGCCATCGACATCAACTTCCAGTTGAAGGAGACGGTCACGCCGCTCGAGCAGTGCGTGGTCGAGGGGCGCTCGCGCCGCCCCTCCAACAACCGCAAGCAGGACTTCCAGTTCCGGCGCGAGGACGGGGTCTGGCGCTGACCGGGCGGGCCTCGCAGAGCGGCGAGCTCAGAACCGCAGGAACACGACGCTGAACCAGAGCAGCGCCAGCAGGGCGGTGATCGGGACGGTGAGCACGAGCGCGTCGCGAGCCGCGGCGGGGCGCTCCTCGCGGAGGCCGATCCAGACGGCGTAGCCGGCCAGCGGGGTCAGGAGCACGTTGGCCAGCAGCAGCGCGACGCGCTCGCGGATCGCCAGGGGTGGCCCGAGGTGAACGGGAGCGCCCGCGAGGGCGGCGCGCGCCTCGAGGAGGGCGCGGCGGCTGGGATCGGGCCGCTGGCCCAGCGTGATGCGGCGCGCGGCCTCGGCGAGCTCCTCGTCGTCCAGCCAGGCTGCGCTGAACAGCCAGGACAGCGGGCGCTCGTCCGCGGACGGCGCGAAGCCGCAGTCCGGGCAGGCGGCGAAGGCGTCCTCGCGCCTGCCCCCGCAGCGCACGCAGACGGCGCCACCGCTCACGAGACCTCGCTCGGCCCCTCGATGGGGCGCAAGGGCAGCGGCGGGACCGCGGAGAGCTCAGGGTCTCCCGTCGGGACCGGGTGGACGTGCAGCGCCCCCGTCCGGCAGACCCGCCAGATCTGCTCGAGCGGACTCCCGTCGCCCTCGACCGCGACGTCGATCCAGTCATCGTCCTGCTCGGCCCAGAGCAGATCGGCGCCGGAGAGGTAGACGTCGGCGGCGAGGGCGGCGCGCAGCAGGGCGGGGCTGCCGAGGCGGCGCAGCGGGAGGCCGTCCGCGAGGAGCACCGGGCGGTCACCGGGACCCCGAGCCGCGCGCACCAGGCCGAGCTCCGGCGGGAGCGCGCTCTGCCAGCGCAGGTAGGCGTCGTGGTCGCTCCAGGAGGTCTCCGCGGCCAGCGCGGTGGCGGCGACGCCCGCGGCCTCGCCGGGCTCGTGGCGCGCGAAGCGACCGGCGAGGCCGGACAGCAGGGCGGTCATCCAGGGCGCGCGCTGCCCGGCGGCGCAAGGGAAGGACTCTCCCCCCAGGGTCACCGACTGCACGGCCAGCGCGAGCGCGTCGTAGGAGCTGGCGAAGAGGCCGCCGACCGTCACGCGAGCGTGCGGCGCGCGGGCGATGGCCGAGACCAGGCGAGGCTCCCGCGCTCCCAGCCCGCGCAGCGCGGCGAGCTGAACGGGATCGAGCGCGATCTCCACGGTCACGGTCAGGCTGCGGCCCTCCGACGCGACCCAGCGCGCGGCGATGTTGTCCGTCCAGACCGCCTGCTCGGGCAGGGGCTGGCCGGTGATCTCCGCCGCCTCGGCCGGGCCAGTCGCGCCCCACCGCCGCAGGAGGCGCTGGAGCGCGTCGGGGCGGAAGGCGGCGAAGAAGAGCTCGAGGGCGTCGCCCAGCGCCGTAGCGGCGGGCTCCGGGCCCCGAACGGTGACGACCGGCCCCAGCTCCGCCGCGGAGAAGCGCGGCAGGTCGCGAAAGCCCTGAACCTCGATGGCGGTTACGAACATGAAGGGATGGTAATACAACCAGCCCTCGACGCAATCGGAGGACGGAATGTGGCTGCTCCTGGCCTCGCTGACGGCGCAGGCCGACGCGCTGGTTGGCGTGGACTTTACGCCCTTTGGTCGCGGCGATCTCACCTGGGTAGACGAGGGGCAGCTCTCGGGCACGCTGGTGGGCGAGCTGGACGGCCTGCTGGTGCCCTCGCTCAGCGCCTGGGGTGGCTGGGCGGACGCCCACAACGCCGTGCTCTTCGGCCTGGGGGGCGCCCACATCTCCACGCTGACCACGACCGGATCCAGCGTAACTGGAAGTTCTCTCTCGGCGCTGCGGCCCTCGGTGGATTATCGGCGCTACCTCGTGGCGCGCGCGCCGGGTCAGGCCACCGCCTGGGGACAGGCGGGACTGTACGGCGTGATCCCGGGCGCCAACACCTGGTCGGAGGCCAGCTCGGAGGCGGAGCTGGAGGCGCTGGCCGCCGCCGACGCGGAGACGCGCGCCCGCATCGGCGGCTGGGGCGTGCGCCTGGGCGGGGGAGCCAGCGTGAGCTGGGAGAACGGGCTCTCTCTGGGCGCACGATATCTCGGGATCTTCCATCGCTCCAGCATGGTCACCGATGACGGCACGCGCACGACCTCCCTCTGGCTGCGGGGGGACGCGGCGCTGGAGCTCGGCTTCACCCTGGCCGGGCGGGCGCGCTGATCGCGGGAGCGCTTGCCCCGGCGATGGCTAACGGTTAAGCAGCCGGCCCTTCGGGGTCCGCGGAGCGCGCATGGAAATCATCCCCTCACCGCTGGTCGTCGTCTTCCAGCTCGTCCCTTTCCTGGTCACGACCGTCGGCCTGTACCTCATCCTCTTCAAGCCGATGCTGGCCTATCTGGATGCACGCGCGGCCACGATCGAGGGAGAGCGCCAGAAGGCGGCCGAGGTCGAGGCCAGCCTGACCACGCGGATGAACGAGGTGGAGAGCCGGCTGACCGCCGCGCGCTCCGAGGTGATCGATCTCCGCACCGCCCGGCGCGCCGCGGCGGTGGAGGAGTACACGGCCATCGTCGCCGCGGCCCGCAAGCGGGCGGAGGCTCAGCTCGGCGAGGCTCTCCGCGAGCTCGGCCAGCAGCGCAGCGCCGCGAAGCAGACCCTCGAGTCGTCGTCTACGGCGCTCGGTGAGCAGGTGGCCGCCCAGGTGCTTGGCCGCGACATCGCGGCGGGGTGAGCGATGATCAACATGCTTCTTCCTCTTCTGGTCTCCGTTGCCCTCGCCGCCGAGGGAGGCGGCCACGACGCGCACGGTGGCATCCCCTGGAGCCCCATCGCGTTCCACGCGATGAACCTGGCGATCCTGCTGGCCATCATCTACCGCTTCGCTGGCGCCACCATCCGGGACGGCATCGCCGGCCGCGCCGCGCGCATCAAGAAGGACATCGAGACCTCTGCCGCCCTGCACAAGGACGCGGAGCAGCGCTACGCGGCGCTGACGGCCCGCCTCGACGGCTTCGACGGCGAGCTGAAGGCCATGAAGGCCCAGGCCGAAGAAGAGGCGGTGCGCGAGCGGGAGGAGATCCTGGCGCGCGCCGGTCGCGAGGCCCGCCTCATCGAGGAGGCCACCGCCCGCACCATCCGGTCGGAGGTCGCCAAGGCTCGCACGGAGCTGCGGCAGGAGGCCGTCCAGCTCGCCATCCGCGTGGCCGAGCAGCGGCTTCGCGTGCAGCTCCGGGCCGAGGACGAAGAGCGCTACGCGTCTGAGTTCCTGCGCGCCGTGAAGGAGGTTCCCAATGGCTGAGGGCTCACTCGGTCGGCGCTACGCCCGCGCGCTCGTCGCGCTGGGGCAGGAAGGCAACTGCGTCGAGCGCCTGGATCGCGATCTGGCGGCCTTCGCAGAGGTGATGGACCTGGGGGACGGCGCGCTGCGCAGCGTGCTGGTCAACCCTGGCCTCCCCAACAACGAGCGCCGCGCGGTGCTGGAGGACGTGCTTCGGCGCGTGCAGCTCCACCCCCACGTGCGCAACCTGCTCCGCCTGCTGGGCGACAAGTCCCGCTTCCTCGCCTTCGACGACATCCGCCGCGCCTACTCGGAGCTGGCGGACGAGCTGGCGGGCCGCGTCCGCGCCACGGTCACCACCGCGCGTCCGCTGGGGCTCAGCCTGCGCGCTCAGGTCCAGCTCGCGCTGGCCCGCAGCACCGGCAAAGACGTCGTCGTCACCTTCGAGACCGACCCCGCGCTCATCGGAGGCATGGTCGCCCGCGTGGGTGACAAGGTCTACGACGCCAGCGTCCGCATGCATCTGGCCGCCATGGAGCAGACGCTCCTGACGGGCGAATCGCCCGAGGCCTGAGACCCTTTCTCGAGGCCCCGCAAGGTGGGCCCAAACCGGATCCAGAGGAGCACCTGCTCATGAACATCCGCGCCGAAGAGATCAGCCAGATCCTGCGGGATCAGATCAAGAACTACGAAGCACGCGTGGCCGTCTCCGAGACCGGCACGGTGCTCAGCGTCGGCGACGGTATCGCCCGCCTCTACGGCCTTCAGAACGCCATGGCGGGTGAGCTGCTCGAGTTCCCCGGCGGCCTGACCGGAATGGTGCTGAACCTGGAAGAGGACAACGTCGGCGCCGCCATCTTCGGCGACGACCGGTACATCAAGGAGGGCGACATCGTCCGCCGCACCGGCAAGATCGTCAGCGTGCCCGTCGGGCCGGCGCTGCTCGGCCGCGTGGTGGACGCGCTCGGCAACCCCATCGACGGCAAGGGGCCCATCGAGGCCACCGAGTTCCGGCCGGTCGAGATCAAGGCGCCGGGCATCGTCAAGCGCAAGAGCGTGCATGAGCCGATGCAGACCGGCATCAAGGCCATCGACGCGATGATC
>CAZKWG010000361.1:0-7986 GCA_964556105.1 uncultured Enterobacterales bacterium
GTGGGCCTGGGCCTCGGGGTCGGGGCGACGATCTCCCTGCTGGGACGTTGATGGACCTGGAGCAGACGAAGGCGGTCTCGTCGGACTCCGGGCGCACCTATGAGCTCGTGGGCGAGCTGGGGCGCGGCGGCTTCGGCGCCGTCTACAAGGCGCGCCACACGGGCGAGGCCGGCTTCGCCCGGCTGGTCGCCATCAAGATGCTCCACGACGAGGGCTCCAGCCGGCCCGAGTACGCCAACCGCCTGCGGGACGAGGCGCGCCTGCTCTCCCGCCTGCGCCACCGGGCGATCGTCGCGGTGGACGACCTGGTCTGCCTGGACGGGCGCTGGGCCGTGGTCATGGAATACGTCGAAGGCGAGGATCTGCTCGCGCTGATCCGGCGCGGCGCGCTCCCGCCGCGGGTGGCCTGCGAGATCGCGCTGGAGGTGGCCAGCGGCCTGCGGGTGATCCATGGCGCCAAGGACCCCAGCACGAAGCGGATGCTCGGCATCGTCCACCGCGATCTCAAGCCTTCGAACATCCGAATCACGCCGCATGGAGAGGTGAAGCTGTTGGACTTCGGCATCGCGCGCGCCGCCTTCCCGGGGCGCGAGGCGGTGACGGGCAGCGTGCGCTTCGAGAGCGTCGGCTATGTGGCGCCCGAGCGGATGTTCGGCATGGACACGGCGGGATCGGACATCTTCTCGCTGGGGGTCGTGCTCTACGAGTGCCTGACCGGCCAGCGCATGGGCCCCCTCCCCGAGCGGCAGGGCGCCTACGAGGCGCTGCGCGACCGATCGCTGGAGAAGCTGAACGAGGTGCTGCCCGAGCCCGGGCCCACGCGGGTCGTGATCTCGCGAATGCTGGCGTTTGAAGACAGAGATCGTCCGACGGCCGCCCTGACGGTCGACCTGCTGCGCGACCTCACCCAGGACCTGCCCGGCCCCTGGCTGGCCAGCTGGGCGTCCGAGCTGCTCGGGCGCTCCCGCTACGGCGACCCGGAGGACTACGCCGCGGCGGGGATGATCCTGCCGGGCCCAGCCTCTACGGAGTCCCTCGCCGTGCTCCGCCCGAAGGTGGAGGACACGGCGGAGCTCGACGCCGAGGAGGACGAGCCTGTGGGGCCGCCGCCGACCATCGGGCTCTCCCTGCCCGCCGCGCGCCCCCCTGCCGTGATGGACGCTCTGGTCCCCGCGCCGGAGGACCTGGACAGCGACGAGGTGCTGGTCGCCCCGGTGCAGGCCTCCGAGGAGGCGCCGATCTTCTCGCGCCCGCCCGCGCCGCCGCCGCCGCCGTCCACCCTGGCCATCGCCGCGCCGCCCCCCGGCGCCGCGGCGCCTGCGCCCTCCCCGGCGATGTCCGAGGTGATCCCGCCCGTCGCGGGCTGGTTTCTCGGCGCGGCCGCCGCGCTGCTCCTCCTCGGGGTGGGCACCATCGCCGGGATCGCCGCCTGGCGCCCCGACCTGCTCCGCCTCTCCGAGGCCCCGCTCACGGAGGAGCCGGCGCCGGAGCCCCCCGCGGAGCCCCCTCCCGTCGTCGCGGCGCCCGACGAGCCCGCGCCCCCCGCGGAGTCCCCTCCCGTCGTGGCGGCCCCGACCGAGCCCACGACCGCGCCCGCGCCCACGACCGCGCCCCCGGCCGAGGCCGCGCCTGAGGCGCCCGCGCCCACGACCGCCGCCACGACGCCCGCCGAAGAGCGGACGAAAGAGAGCGTGAGAGTCTCCCCCACCAGCGGCAAGGCCAGCGGCGGCGGCCGCCCGAAGGCGCCGACGGCCGCGCCGGCCGCCGCGACGGGGCGCGTGCTGGTGCGCGGGAATTTCGACAAGGCGGAGCTCGACGGCACGAGCGGCCGGATCCCGGCTGGCGAGGCGCCGCCCGGCTCGTACAAGGTGCGCGTGCGCTTCGCCAAAGAGCTCGCCTGGGTCGAGACCGGCCTCACCGTGACCGTCGAGGCGGGCAAGACCACGATCGTCGAGTGCTCCTACGAGAGCGAAGCCTGCCGGATCTCCCGATGAGCGGGCTCGAGACCCAGGCTTGCCGCGCGCAGGCCCAGAAAGTAGTTAAGAAGATGGATCTGGCCTCTGTCCTGAACAACCCACTCCTGGTCCAGGGAGTCTTCATGTCTCATCGCGGCCTCGCGCTGCGCGCGCTCTCTCTCTCCGGGCTGCTGCTCGGCGGGTCCGCGTTGGCGGCCCCCTGCTCCTCGCCCGTCAGCCCTGCCGCCATCGACGAGCTCGTGGCGAAGGTGGACGTGGCCTTCGTCGCCTCCGAGACCGAGAGCATCCCGCCCCTGGCCAACGAGCTGCGGGACAACCTGCCCTGCGTCGACGGCGCGCTGGACGGTCGGCAGGTCGGCGGTGTGCACCGCGTGCTGGCCTTCGACGCCTTCATCGGGCGGCGCCGCGAGGAGACGCAGGCCAGCTTCGCCGCGCTGCGCTCGGCGGACCCCGAGTACGCGCTGCCCGAGTTCCTGCCCGGCGCCCACCCGCTGCGCGTGGACTTCGTCGCCATCGATCTGAAGGAGGCCCCGACCAGCCCCCTGCCGCAGCCGCTGAGCGGCCGGCTCTGGGTCAACGGCAAGGTCTCCGAGCGCCGCCCCGACCTCTGGCCGGCGCTCGTTCAGTGGGAGAAGGGCCGCGGCAAGATCGGGCTGACGGCCCTGGCGGCCCCGGGCCAGCCGCCCCCGCTCTACCCGGTGGCCGAGGCGGTCGCGGCGAACGGCGGCGAGAAGCCGCCCAGGCACACGAAGGAGCCCAAGACGCCCAAGGAGCCCAAGGAGCCCAAAGGTCCCGACGAGCAGAAGGGCCCCCGCTGGGCCTTCGTCGCCGCGGGCGGCGGGGCGCTGGCCGTCTCCGGCGCCCTCGGGCTCTGGGCGAGCTCCGCGGGCCAGGACTGGGCCGGCTGCGTGGGCGCGGACCTGGGCGGCTGCCTGGAGGCGAACACGGACGCGGCGAAGGCGGCCTGGGCGGGCAAGACCGCCTGGGGCGACCTGAGCGCGTCCGAGCAGAAGACCAACACGCTGCTCTACGGGGCCGACCAGGCCTACGCGAAGAACCACCTCGCCGGCGGCCTGTCCCTGGGCGCGGCGGCGCTGGGCGCGGGGCTGATCACCGTCGGCTTCGTGTGGTGATGGAGATCTGGCTGTCGAATCCCATGCAGGAGATGTAATCATGCGCGCGCTGCTGTTGCTGCTGGTCACCGGGTGCGTCTCGGGAGAAGAACACGAGGCCTGCAAGAAGGCCCTCGCCGGCATGGCTGACCTGGACAAGGACGGGGACGGCTATGTGCTCGACGACGCGAAGCTGCCGGGGGACTGCGAGCACCTCAGCACGGACCAGGCGCTGGCGCTCAACGATCTCAGCCTGGGCGACTGCGACGACGAGAACGCCGACCGCTTCGCCGGCAACGCCGAGGTGTGCGGCGACGGCGTGGACCAGGACTGCGACGAGATCGACCCGGAGCGCTCCACCTGGTATACCGACGGCGACGGCGACGGCTTCGGCGACCTGAACGCCGAGGGCGAGGAGGCCTGCGAGCAGCCGGCGAACACAGCGGACAACAACACCGACTGTGATGACGCTGAGGCGACCATCAACCCGGACGCGGCGCAGGAGACGGTCTGCGGGCCCGACGCTGTAGACCAGAACTGCGACGGCCCTGCCGACTGCGCGGTGAGCGGCGAGATCACGCTGGACAGCGGCTCGGGCAGCTTCCTGGCCCTCGCGGAGGGCGCCGGCGCGGCGGTCGCGGGCGAGGACGACCTCGGCGTGGTCGGCGGCGACGAGGCGGCGTGGACGGTGACGGGCGCAGGAAGGCAGCTCGAGGGCGAGCTGCTGGAGCTCGGCTTCGGTGAGGGCGAGGAGGCCGGGGCGGATGTCGCGGTGCTGGGGGGCGTCGTGATGGTGGGGGCGCCGGGGTATGATGTTGGTGACGAGGACTATGAGCTGGACTTTGGGCGGGTCGCCTTGCAAGATTCAGGATCGAATTCCTGGATCAGAGGATCTGCAGGAATCAGCTACGTTGGCCGTCGAATCGAAGCAGGAGGAGAAACCCTGGCCGTTGGTCGGTATACCGATCCCGGTTGGACCTTCTACTTGACCGAGTCCGCCGCGCTGCCAGCAGCCGATGAGACTGCGTCGATTACGGATATCGGCGACGCAACCCTCTCCGGCCTTGCCGGCTCCGAAGACGCTCCGCCCGCCATCTCCATCGCGAAGGCCGGCGCGAACACCCAGGTCGCGGTGGGGCAGCCGTCTGATGGTGAGTACCAGGTCAAGACCTGGATCTCGACAGACTACTCGTCGCCCGCTGTAAGACTCGAGACATCTGCCTCCACCACCCTCGGCACCGCCGTCCTCCTCATGGACCTCGGCGGCACGAGCGCCCTCGACCTCGTCGTCGGCGACCCTGGCGCCAAGAAGGTTTATGTCTTCTTTGACCCGTCTGGAGACCTGACAGCCGCCGACGCCGACCTCACCTTCGGCGACGGGCGCTCCGCCACCGGCACCGGCTCCACCCTGGCCAACGCCGGCGACTTGAACGGCGACGGACAGGACGACCTGCTCATCGGCGCGGAGAACGCCGCCTATCTCGTCCTCGGCGACGTCACCGACAGCCTCGACGCCTACGCCACCATCACGGGCGCCGCGGACGCCGACCTCGCCGCCGACATCGCCGCCGCCGATCTCGACGGAGACGGGTACAATGATCTCATCCTCGGCGCCCCCGGTGACGGCGGCGTCTACGTCCTCTGGGGTGGCCCCTGATCGCACGAACCGCTGGCTGCGCCCTGCTCATCCTCCTCGTCGCCTGCGGCGAGGACAAGGAGCGCTGCGTGGACGCGCTCGTGGCGCTGGACAAGGACGGCGATCTCTATCTGCCGAACGACATGGAGCTGCCGCGCTCCTGTGAGTCCCTGGGCGCCGAGCAGGCGCTGGAGGCCTCCGGGCTGCTGGCCGGGGACTGCGACGACGACGACGACGACCGCCACCCCAACCAGGAGGAGATCTGCGGCGACGGCAAGGACCAGGACTGCGACGGCGACGACACCGCGCTGATCACGGCCTACGTCGATGTCGACCTGGACGGCTACGGGGACCCATCGGTCTCGCAGGACATCTGCGGCGCCCAGGACGGGTTCGTCGAGAACGACCTGGACTGTGACGACCTCGACCCCACCGTGAACCCCGACGCTGTCGAGGAGACCTGCGGGGACGACGTGGACCAGGACTGTGACGGCGTCACCGCCTGCCCGCTCTCGGGCGACATCGATCTCAGCACGGGCGACTGGGCCGAGCTCGGCGTGCTCGTGGCCATGGCGCCGGGCGGGGGCGCGGCGCTCTCCTCGGGCGTGGACCTGAGCGGCGACGGCGTGGGCGACCTGGCCGTGGGGGGCAGCAGCGCCGCCTGGACCGTCGCGGTGGGCAGCGACCGCTCGCCGGTGGCGACGCCGCTCGCGCTCGGCTTCGGCGAGGACGAGGGGGCCGGCGCCGCCATCGCGCTGATCGAAGACGTCGACGGCGACGGGCTCGGCGAGGTCGCGGTCGGCGCGCCGGGCTGGGACGACTTCTATGACGACATGGGGCGCGTCCTCATCGCCTGGAGCGGCGCGCCCGACAGCCCGAGCGAGATCCACGGGGAGGGCAAAGAGGACTTCTGCGGCGCCGTGCTCCGGGGCGCCAGCGGCGGTCTGGCGGTCGGGCAGTACACGGGCGACTCCTGGCGGGTCTTCCTCTTCGGCGGGTCGGGGCTGCCGGTCGCGGGTGAGTCGATGCTCCTGGACAGCGGCTCCGAAGACACCCGCATCACGGGCGTCTCCGGCGACGAGGAGTCCCTCCCGGCCCTGTGGAGCCAGAGCAAGTCGGACTGGTCGGACTTCGCCGTCGGCCAGGCCGCCTACAGCTCCGGGAAAGGGCGCGCGCAGCTCTTCTTCGGCGTGAACCCCAGCTCGGGCGTCGTGGACGCCGCTGGCGCCACCGTCACCAGCGCGACCAGCGCGGACCTCGGCGCGTCCGTGGCCATGGTGGACATGGACGCCGACGGCCTGCCCGATCTGGCGGTCGGCGCGCCGGGCGAGAAGGCGGTCTACATCTTCCTCGGCCTGACCTCCGACAGCACCACCTCGCGCGCGGACTACGTCTTCTCCGGCGCCACGGGCACCGGCGCGGCGCTCGCGCCCGCGGGCGACGTCAACGGCGACGGCGCGGGAGACCTGATCGTCGGCGCCCCCGCCGCCGACACCGCCTACCTGCTGCAGGGCGGCGCTACCCTGCCCACCGACACCGACGTGGTCCGCGCCACCGCCGTCATCACGGGGGCCGTGGGCAGCCAGCTCGGCGCCGCCCTGGCGGGCGACGACGTGGACGGCGACGGCTACGACGACGTGATCATCGGCGCGCCGGGCGCCGACGGCGTCTTCGTCTTCTGGGGAGGCCCCTGAATGGCTCGCCGTCCCATCCTCATCGCGCTCCCCCTGCTCGCCGGTTGCTCCTGGTACATCGACGAGGCCGACCGCGAGGCCTGGCGCTGCGATCACTGGCTCGCCCAGGGGAGCTGGTACCTGGACGAGGACCTGGACGGCTACGGGGACGTGCTCGCCGAGCGCGCCGACTGCCCGCGCATGGACCTCTTCGTGGCGGTGGACGGGGACTGCGACGACGCCAACGCCAGCCGCTTTCCGGGGAACCCCGAGCTCTGTCAGGACGGCATCGACCAGGACTGCGACGGCGAGGACCCGCAGCGCGTGACCTGGTACCCCGACCAGGACGTGGACGGCTTCGGCGACGCGGCCGGCGCGCTGGAGAGCTGTGACGCGCCCGAGGGCGCCGTCACCGAGGCCGGGGACTGCGACGACCAGGACGCCACCACCTTCCCCGGCGCGCCCGACCTGGTCTGCGGGGACGGAATCGACCAGGATTGCGACGGCCGGATCGAATGCTCGCTCAGCGGGGACGTCGATCTCTCCACGGGCTGGTCGCAGTGGGGCATCACGCGCACGCTCGCCTCCGGGGCCCCCGCGGGGCTGGGCGCCGGCGCGGACGTAGACGGCGACGGGATCGCCGACGCCGCCGCCAGCGGGGCCAGCAGCGCCTGGGCGATCACGGTCGGGGACGATCGCGACGACGAGAGCACGCGCCTGAGCCCCGACCTCGGCACCGCCGCGGATCCTGGCCTGCGCCTCGCCATGGTCAGCGCTTCGGGTGTCGGCGCCATCGCCCTGGGCTCGCCCGATCTGGTGGGGGATGGCGGGACCGGGATCGGCACCGTCGCGCTGATCTGGAGCGGAGACGACGCGCGCGTGGGCCTGATCACCGCCCCCAGCGACTACTCCGACGTCGGCGCCATGATCGCGTCCACGGGCAGCGTGCTGGCCGTCGGCGCCCACACAGAGGTGGACGACGGCCTGACCGCCTACGTCTGGGAGCTCACGCTGCTCAGCGGCGAGGCCATCCCTGGACCGGACGAGACCCTGCGCCTGGACCGCGCGGTCTCCGACGCCGTGATCGAGGTCAGCCGCAGCCTGGAGCGCAAGGAGCCGCGCCTCACCCTGGGAGAAGACGCCGGGGGCCTGGAGCTGGCCGCCGCCTTCCTGCCTGCCCTCAGCAGCGGGGAGACGCGGATCAACTGGTTCAGCGTCCCCCTCGACGGCGAGCTCACAGAGGATGACGCCGGCTTCTCACGCGTCGCGTCCGGAGCCGACCTCGGCAGCGCGCTCGCGCTGATCGACCTGGACGGCGACGGCGCGCTGGACCTGGCGCTCGGCGCCCCGGAGGCGGGCGGGGTCGAGGTCCACCTCGGCCCAGCCGATCAGGCGAACGAGGCGCCAGACCACACCTTCAACGGCACCGGCGCCGGCGCCGCGTTGGCGAACGTGGGAGACGTGGACGGCGACGGCCTCGACGATCTGGCCATCGGCGGCCCGACCCAGGACCGGGTCTGGCTGGTCCTGGGCGGCTCGACCGGCGCGAGCGCCGACCTCGCGTCCAGTGCCCGGATCTTCGGCCCCGC
>CAZKWG010000362.1:0-7977 GCA_964556105.1 uncultured Enterobacterales bacterium
AAGCAGGCCGTCGTCTACTTGGGGCCCTGGAGGCAGGTCGAGGACGACGACGGTCACGTCCTGGTCCGCGGGGCCCGAACCGCCGTCTGCGAGAAGACCTTCCGCCTGCTCAACAGCGAGCCCTACGCCAACCAGATCTCGCCGGTCGAGCCGCTCAACCCCGTTCCACCCGACGAGATCCGACTCTTCGACTGCCAGCGCCCAGCGCTGCGCAGCCCCCGAGAGACCAAGGGCGAGGGCTACGACGTCACCGTCGAGGGCTGCGCGCCCGACTGTTGCTGAGCGCCTGCCCTACAGGCGCTCAGGCCAGCGCCCCTGAGCAGCTCGACCCGGCTCCAGCGGTGCAGCCGAAGCAGTGGGGTCCGGTCGCGACGCGGCGCCCGGCGAGCGCGTCCAGGCTGTTCACCTCCCAGAGGGTCCAGGGCACCACACCAGGGGGCCCGAGATCGAGCATCTGGTTGAAGTCGCAGTCGTAGAGACGGCCGTCCCAGCCCACGCTCACCAGCGTGCGGCACATCAACCCCGGCACGGTGTCGGGGTTGAAGGTGGAGACCAGCAGCGCCTGATACGCCTGGGCCCGGCCCGCGCGCGCGAGCGCCCGACCGAAGCGCGCGATGGGCATGTTGGTGATCGTCAGCAGGCGGTTGAAGCGGATCCCGAAGCGTTCGCCCAGCTCGGTCCGGTAGCGCGCTTCGAGGGCGGCCTGCCCCGGCGGCAGCGAAGGGCCGCCTGGGTTGTAGACGAGATCGAGCACGCGCCCGCTGCCCTCGACCCCGTAGCCGAGCGCGGCCAGGCGCTGGAGCGCCGCGACGCTGCGATCAAAGGCGCCCTCGCCGCGCTGCCGCTCGACGTTCTCGGCCAGGTAGCAGGGCAGGCTGGCGACGATCTCCACCTCGTTCTCCGCCAGAAAGCCGGCCATGTCCTCCATTCCCGGCTCGAGCAGCACGGTCAGGTTGCAGCGATCGAGCACGCGCAGGCCGCGCCGACGTGCCTCGGTCACCAGCCAGCGAAAGCTGGGGTTGAGCTCGGGCGCGCCGCCCGTCAGGTCGAGCGCGCCGACCCCTGGCGAGGCGTCGAGCAGCGCCACGAGGCGCTCGGCGGTGGCCCGCGACATGGACTCGGTCCGCGCCGGGCCGGCGTCGACATGGCAGTGCTGGCAGGTCATGTTGCAGCGCTTGCCCAGGTTCACCTGGAGCGTTTGGACGGTCTCGCGCCGCAGCGGCGGGAGGCCATGGGCGCGCAGCGCCGCTTCGAATTCGCTTGGAGGGGAAGGGGGAGCGCTCAACGGGACCTCCTCGGGATCGGATGGTCTCCGGGGCGCGCTCTTCGTTACGGCCTGCGCGTAACGAGGGCGCGCGTGGAGAGACCATCTCCCGAGCCCCCACCCCGAGGTGCCCCCATGCGCGTGCTCGCCCCGCTCTTCCTGCTCTCCGCCTGCGGTGAGTTCGTGCGCCTCCCCGCAGGCGAGGCCCTCGACGGCGAGATCAGCGTCTCGCTGGACGCGGACGTGGACCTGTCGGGCGAGACGCGCCTGCGGCACATCGGCCTGGACGGGCTGCTGCGGCAGATCACGGTGGAGGGCGCGGGACCCTATGGCGGGCGCGGCGTGGACTACGCGGCGCTCAACGACAGCGCGGAGGCGACCGCGGCGCTCTCGGCCTACCTCTCCGGCCTGGCGACGGTCAACCCGAGCGACCTGGAGAGCCCCGACGAGGCGCTGGCCTACTGGCTCAACGCCTACAACGCCTGGGCGCTGTACGCGGTCGCCGCGAAGGTCGCCGAGGATCCTGGCTACGACGTGGAGTCCGACGGCTGGTTTTTGTTCTCCAGCAAGTTCATCCTGGTGGATGGCTACGTGCTGACGCTCAACGATCTCGAGCATGGCGTCCTGCGCGGCTTCGCCGAGCAGCCCTACGCGGACGACGCGCTCGCGGCGCAGGCGGCGGTCTGGCGCAGCCAGCTCTGGGGAGACGGGCCGCCCGACGGGCGCCTGCACATGGGCCTGAACTGCGCCTCGGCCTCCTGCCCGGAGCTGCCGCCGGGCGCTTTCCAGGGCGGCCGCGTCTGGGATCAGCTCGACGCCCAGGCCACCGTGTTCCTGGACAGCGCGGAGAAAGGCGCGGGCCCCAGCGGCGTCAGCACGCTGTTCTCCTGGTTCGCCACCGACTTCACCGACAGCTTCGGGTCCGTCGAGAGCTTCGTCTCCACCTACCGGACCGGGGGCGACGCGGACGTGGACTACGCCACCTTCCTGGCCTACGACTGGTCGCTGAACCAGTCGGGCTCGCCATCGGGCGAGGAGCCGACCTGCGCGCAGCCCTGGTGATCCGGACTCAGCGCGTCCAGCTCAGACCCAGCCCGCCGCCGCCGCCCGTGCGGCTGGCGGTCGCCAGCGGGATGAGGCCGCCCCACGCCTCCACGGCCAGCCCGTGGCGCAGGTTCAGCGCGCCGAAGGCGCCGATCCGCGTCCAGGTGCGCGTGTTCACGTCGGGGCTCAGGTTGCGCACGCCGCTCGCCTCCACGCCCGCCCAGCCGATCTTCTCGCCCGAAGCGCCGGTCGGGGCCGCGCCGAGCTGGGCCGACCACGGCACGCCGTCCACGAACTCTCCCAGGCGGTGGCGGTAGCCGACCCATCCCTGGGCCCAGGCGCCCCAGCGCCCCGAAGGGATGCTCGCGCCGAGCTCCAGTCGCAGGTCCAGGTCCACCTGGCCGTCACCCGGCTCCGGGAAGCGGGTGGCGTAGGCGCCGAAGCCTTCGGCGCGCAGGTCCGCGCGGTCGCCGTAGGTCGGGATCTTCGCGACGGCGCCCAGCGCGAGGGCGACAGGAGAGGCGAGCAGCCGGCGGCTCAGCCCGAGCTCGGCGTCGCCGCCCGAGTAGGAGACATAGCCGGCCTGCTCGTCGTCATTTCGCGCCAGGACATAGGGCAGATAGCCCGTCACCTGAAGCCCCCAGGGCAGGCCCAGCTCGCCATACAGGGACAGCGAGAGATCCTGGTAGGCCAGCGGAGCGAGCTGCCCGCCGCCGGTCGTGGTCTCGGTCGCCTCGGCGCCCGAGAAGCTGCCGACGGCGGCCTTGGCGTAGGACGAGCCGGGCTCGCGGATCCAGGGGCCGGCGAGCGCGGCGGAGCTGAGCAGGGCGAGCAGCATGGGGACCTCCCGAAGGGCGTGTGGTCGCTTCAGCGACGGTTGAGCGACCAGTCGTAGGGCGCCCAGGTCGGCTTCAGCGCGCCGCCGCGCAGCTTCGCGGCGGTCTGAGGCTCGACGTAGGCCGACAGAAAGCCGAGCGCGCCCGCGACCTTGGGGTCGGCGATGGTGGGCACGCTGGTCGCGTACCGGGCGAAGTCCGCGCTGTACCAGTCGAAGACCTGCGAGAGCTTCACCGTGTCGCCGTCCAGGCGCATCGCGTTGCTCGCGGCCCAGCGCTTCGCGCCCGCCTCCAGGTCGGCCTCCAGCCGATCAGCGCGCACCGCCCGAGGCGGGAGCGGAGGACAACCCTTCGAAGCGCAGTTGACCACGGCGTGGATGCGCGGCTCACCAAAGGAGCGGATCCGCTGGTTCTCGATCTGGTCGAGCGTCAGGGTCTGCCCGCCGATCTCGAAGCGGCGCACCTTCCAGACCTCGCCGCCGTCCAGGTCACGGATGCTGTTGATCGCGCCGGCGTCCAGCACGACCGAGACCGTGATGGCGTTGTAGGCGTCGATCCAGAACGCGAGCGCCTGGTCGCGCGTGAAGGTCGAGACAGGCGCGGTCGCCGCGAGATCCAGCCAGCCCGTGAGCTGCGCCTCGCGCGTGCCCAGCAGGACGTAGTCCACGCCATCGGTCTGCACGGCGCCGGCGTAGAAGGCGTCGAGCGCCGCGTAGGTGTGATCCCAGGTGGGGGCGCCGAGGGCGACGCCGAGCAGGGCGAGCAGCATGGGGGGCTCCGTGAGCGCGGTGGGGACATAGCTCTGGTCCCGCGGCGACTCACGTCGTTACACCGCACCTGGACCGTAACGGGCGGCGCCTCCGCGAGACGGAGCGCATGGAGGCTCCATGCGCACAGGACATCCGAGCGCCGCAGGTCGGTGGCTCTGGGGATTGACCTGCCGCGAGGTGGTTGAGGCGTCGCCCGGCGCGGGCTGGCGGCTCCGGCTGGGCGCGGCGATCCACCGGCTGCTGTGCAGCGACTGTCGGCGTTACGCGCAGCAGCTCGCGTTGACGGTCGCGACGTTGCGCCGGCTCCCGACGCCTCCTGCGCCCGAACGCGGCCCGGAAGCGGGCGCGCGGTCATGATCGGCCTTGACCGCGCGCCCTGGGCCGTCGTCGCGGGTCTGCTCGTCGGCGGCGCCGCGCGCGCAGGCTCGGGCCCCTGGACGCTGTCCCAGGATGATCGCTCGCTCTACGTGGGCGCGGACTATGGGCGCTGGTCCCGCTTCGCGGGCGGCGAAGGCAGCCGGCTCGGCGAGCCCAACGAGATCGGCACAGCGGTCACGCGCACGGACCTGCTCATCGATATCACCTACGGTCTGCTGCCCGGCGCGGAGATCGAGCTGGCCGCAGCCTACGCCTGGTCTGGGGTCAGCCGGCTGGACGTGCAGCCCTGCGACACGCTGCCCCTCGGCGCCTGCCGGGACGTCTCCGGGCTCGCGCCGGTGAACGCGCGGCTGAAGGTGCGTCTGCTCGACGAATTCGGCGGGGCGCCGCTGACCGTGGCGCTCGGCCCGAGCTTCCGCTTCGCGGACTGGACGCGCGGGGATCGCCAGCGCATCACCGCGCTGGGCGACGGGCAGACCGATCTGGCCGCCTTCGCCAGCGCCGGCCGCAGCGGCGGTCTGGGCCAGACCTGGTCCTACGCCGGCTACCTCGAGGCAAGCTACCGGCACCGGCTGAAGATCGGTGAGGTGGACAGCGTCGCCATCCCCGGCGACGAGGGGCTGCTCACGGTCGAGGCCCTGGTCTACCCGCGCCACGCGCTGGCCCTGGGCCTGGCCGCCGAGCTGCTGCACCGCCCTGCGGGCGTCGACTATGAGGCGACCGATCTGAATGATCCGGACCGCTTTACGTCCCTGTCGGTGACGGCGCTCAAGGTGGGGCCGCGCCTGCTGCTGCGCAGCGTAGACGACATCAGCGTGTCCGCCTCAGCCATGCTCAGCGTCTACGCGCGGAACAACCCCATCGATCAGGTCGTGTTCGGCGTCGGGATCGGGCACTACACCCCGAGCCCGGCGCGCTCCGAAGAGCGGTTGTAGTGACCGACCCCTCCCGGCGGCGCTTCCACCTGCGCGAGCGGATCGGCGTCGGCGCGTATGGCGAGGTGTTTCTGGCCGAGCAGGAGTCCCAGGGCGGCTTTCGCCGTCGGGTGGCGTTGAAGCTGCTCAACGGCGAGCTGCACGACCGGGCGGTCGCCGAGGCCGCGCGCCGGATGCGCGACGAGGCGCGGCTGCTCGGACTCCTGTCGCACCGCAACATCGTCTCCGTCCTCGACCTCGTCAACGTGGGCGGTCGCTGGGCCGTCGTGATGGACTACATCGACGGGCCCGATCTCGACGCGGTGCTGGCGGCCGCGCGCCTCAGCGGCCAGCACGTGCCGCCGCCCGCGGCCTTCGAGATCACCGCCGCCATCGCCTCCGCGCTGGAAGCGGCGTGGCGCGCCGATGACGGAAACGGGGCCGATCTCTGCGTGGTCCATCGCGACATCAAGCCCAGCAACGTGCTGTTGACCGCGGATGGCGATGTCAAGGTGTTGGACTTCGGCGTGGCGCGGATGAGCATGGCGGCCCGCGAGGGGCGGACGGGCGCGCTGGTGGGCACCGTGCGCTACATGGCGCCCGAGCGGGTGCTGCGCGAGGGAGATGGCCCCGCGGGCGACGTCTATGCCCTCGGCGCGACCCTGGCCGAGCTGCTCACGGGCGAGCCCATCGGGCCCTCGCCGCTGCGGGACGAGCGGCACGGGGAGTTCGTCGAGGGTGTGATCGCCGCGGTCGCGCAGACGCTGACCGGGGCGAGCGCCGATAGCCGCGCCCGCGCCCTGGATCTGCTGCGAGGGGCGCTGCACCCGGACCCGCGAGAGCGGCCCTCCTCGGCCGCGATCATGGTCGAGGCCGAGGCGCTGGCGACGGCCCTGCCCGGTGCGTCGCTGCGCGCGTTCGCCCGAGGTTTCGTGCCGCGGGTCGAGTCCCTGCTGGGTCGGCGGCGCACCCTGACCAGCGGCACCCTGTCCGAGTCTTCGGCGGGCACCACGGGCGAGGTCCTCACGCCGCGCGGGGAGGAGCGGTCTCGGTCGACGGGCGGCGACACCTACGCCGGACCGGCCGGAGAGACGCTTCTGCCGCTCGAGTCGGGCGTGACGGCGATGGTGGAGCCCGACCCACCCACGCCACGACCGCGCCGGACCCGCGTCCTGGTCGGGGCGCTGCTCGCCGCGCTGGCCCTCGGCGCAGTCGCGGCGGTCCTGATCTTGCGGCCCGCGCCGACGCCGGCCGTGGTTGAGCCGGTGGTGCAGGTGCCGTCCGAGCCGGCGCTCCCCGCGGACCTCCTCACGCCGACCGCGCCAGCGCCGCCACCCGTCGCGCCCGTCGCGGCCGTGGCGCCGGAGCCGTCACCGCCAGCGCCGATCACCCCGACACCTCCTGTCGCGAAGGTGGAGGCCCCGCCTGCGAGCACGTCGCCGACGGACCCAGCGCCAGCGCCATCGGAGACGCCCGAGATCCCTCCCATCGCCACCGTGCTGACCCCGCCCGTGGCGGCCGAGATCACCGAGGCTCCGGCCGAGCCCTCCACCCCAGCCGACGCGCAGGCGCCCGACGTCTCCGGCGTCTGGGTCGGCGTCGCGGGTGGCCGACCGCTGACGTTGCGCCTGCGCGTCGAGGCGGATGGCGCCATCTCCGCCCGCGCCGAGATCGCCCAGGGCGCCACCGTGCGCAGCGTGACGCTGCACGGCGGCTGGCAGGATCAGGCGCTGGCGCTCTCGGGCCAGGACGGCGAGACCTTCACAGGCGCCCTGGACGGTGTCACGCTCTCCGGGCGCTGGACCAGCCGCACCGGCGCTCGCGCGTCGAGCTGGTCGGCCACGCGGCGCTGAATCGTCGTTCAGCGCGCCCCGGTCGCGTCCATGGCGCTCAAGATCTGCTCTACCGTCGGCCGGACCTTGTAGTCGGGATCCGCGTGCGCCCAGCGCACCACGCCGCCCTTGTCCACGAGGAACATCGACGGGATCGCGAAGTCGTGGTGCGCGCGACCCGAGGACGCCTCCACGTCGATCCCGAACATCGCCAGCTTGCGGACCTCGGCGTCGTCGGCGTGGTGGATGACCCTCCAGGCCGTGTGCGCGGCGAGATCGGGATCGGAGAGGACCGGGAACGGGATCTCCCAGCTCGCCTGGGTCTTCGCGGCCTCCTCCATGCGATCGACGCTGATCATCACCGGCGTGACGCCGCGTGACTGGAATTCGGGCCAGGCCGTGGCCAGCTCGTGGACCTGGTAGTTGCAGTAAGGGCACCAGCCACCGCGGTAGAAGACCAGCAGCACAGGGCCCGTGGCGTAGAGCTCGGCCAGCGTCACCGGCGCGCCGTCCGCGCGCTCGACCGCGGCGTCGGGGGCGGGCTGGCCGGGCGCGATCCCGACGCCCTCGGGCAGGGCGCCGAGGGTCGCGGGTTCGGTGGCCTTTGTGGCCATGGCGCGAGGCGCGCTCTCGGCGGCGGCGGTGGCGCCGTCCTCGGCGGGGACGTGGCGTGCGCAGCCCAGCGCCGCGAGCAGGATCAACCCGTGTGCGCTCATGCTTTTCCTCCCTCGGGCTCGGGGTCGGGCTCGGGATCGACCGGCGCGATGTCCTCCCCCTTCTTCCAGCCGCGGAAGGCCGCCAGCAGTTCGTCGCGGACAGGCTCGGGCATGGGCTCGTCCGGCATGCGACCCAGCGTCGTGCGCGTGAGCTCTACCTGCCGGATGTAGTCCATGCAGACCGGGCACATGCGCACGTGCACCCAGAAGCGCAGGCGGTCCC
>CAZKWG010000363.1:0-7977 GCA_964556105.1 uncultured Enterobacterales bacterium
GAGGCGCTTCAGCTTCAGGCTGGGCTGGTGCCGGCGGGATCGAGCTGGCAGGTCATCGGCATCGGCCGCGAACAGTGGCGGCTGGTGGCGGCGGCGCTCGTGCTGGGCGGGAACATCCGGGTGGGGATGGAGGACAACTTCTACCTGCCGGATGGGTCGCTGGCGGCCTCGAACGGCGAGCTGGTGGCGCGCGCGGTGCGGCTGACCCACGACATCGGGCGGCGGCCGGCCACGCTCGAGGAGACACGCGCGAAGCTGGGGGTGCGATCGTGAGTGAACGTCGTATCGACCGGGTGCTGATCGCCGCGCGCGGGGCGGAGGGGATGGCCCTGCTGCGGTCGGTGGAGGCGAGCGGGCGCGAGGGCGTGCTGCTCATGCGCGAGGAGGACGGCCGCCAGGCATGGATCGACGACGTGGAGTTCGTCGTCCACGTCCCGGCGGACGAGGCGGGTCGCTGGCCGGACTGGGACGCGGTGGCCTCGGCCGCCCTGGACGCGGGCTGCGACGCGCTCCTGCCCGCCCACGGCGAGCTGGCGGCGCACGTGGGGCTGGCCGAGCGCCTCTCCTCGCTCAACGTCATCGAGCTGGGGCCAGGAAAGCATCTGCTGGCCCTGGCCGCGGACGTCGTGCGCCTGCTCGAGACGGCGCGCGCGCTCGGGATCCGCGTCGTGCCCGCGACGGACCTCCCCGTCGATCCCGACCGCGCGGTCAGCGAGGCCGAGAGCTGGCTGGAGCGCTGGGGTCCGCCCGCCTGGCTGCGCGTGCGGCTGGAGGACGGGACGGTTCAGACACGGCGCTTCACCACCTTGGAGGCCGCGCTCGCGGGGGTGCGCGAGGCCGCGGGGCAGGGTCGGCTGGCCCTCCTCCACACGCCGCCGAACGCCCGCGTCATCGAGGTCCCCATCCTGGGGAACGGGGCGGGCGAGGCCATGGCCCTGGGCGACCGGGAGATCACGCTGGCGCGCGCTGGCGAGCCCGTGCTCGTCGAGGCGCCGGCGGCGGATCTGCCGTTCGCGCTGCGGGCCTCGCTCCAGGAGGACGCGCTGCGCCTCGCGAAGGGGCTGCGCTGGGCCGCGGCAGGGGTGGTGGTCTTCGCGGTCACGGCCGACGGGCGCGCCTTTCTGCGCGAGCTGCGGCCAGGAATTCCTCCCTGGGGCGATGTGACGACCAGGGTCTTCAAGTCAGACCTGTTGGACCTGCTGCTCCTGCTGGCCGAGGGCCAGCCGCTGGTGCTCTCCCAGGAAGAGGTCGTGCCCGACGGCGCCGCGCTGGGCGTTCGCCTCTTCGTCGAGGCCGAGGCGCCGCTGCCCGAGCACCTCGCGCCCCAGGAGGGCCCTCGCCCCGAAGAGGAAGAGGGGCTGGAGGCGGACACCGTGGGCTTCCCGCTCGGGTGGGTGAACCTGCCCGAGGACGTGGCGGTCAACATCCCGCTGGTGGCCGGAGATCACGTCCAGGTCGGCGAGTCCCTGGGCATGCTCACCATCACCGCCCCCACCCGCCAGTCCTGCATCGTGCGCGCCAAGAGCGCCCTCGATCACGTCGATGTGGGCGGCATCCAGCACACCGGCACGCTGCTCGCCGAGGTCCTCTCCGACAGCGCCTACTGGCGTGGGCCTTCGGGCCTCGATCCCTGAGCCCAGGGGCGCGCCACGCGGTACCGCGTTAAGCGCCCGGCCATGTCGAGCTCCAACCGAAACGAAAGGGTGGCCGGAGAGATCCACGCCATCCTCGCCAGCGCGCTGCGAACGCGCATCAAAGATCCGCGCATCAGCCCGCTCAGCCTCACCGGCGTCAGCGTCACGCGCGACCTGGGCACCGCCACCATCTACTTCACGCCCCTGGGCGGCGACGGCGATCTGGCGGCCATCAGCGCGGGGCTGAAGGCCGCCACGGGCTTCCTGCGTCGGGAGATCCTGAGCCAGCTTCGCCTGCGCCACGCGCCGGAGCTGGTCTTCAAGCCCGACCTGGGCATCGACGAGGCGATCCGCCTCACCTCGATGCTGGCGCGCATGGAGGAGGAGGACGCCGCCCGCGCTCAAGCGGGCGACGCGGTCGAGAGCGAGGGCGAGGGCGCCGGCCCCGCTGAGGAGAAGGCGTGAGGCCCTGTTTTCTTGCGGTAGACAAGCCTCCGGGCGTGACGAGCCACGACGTGGTCGCGATTTTCCGCTCGGTGACGGGCGCGAAGAAGGTCGGGCACACAGGCACGCTCGACCCCTTCGCGACGGGCGTGCTCGCGCTGGCCTTCGGCACGGCGACCCGCCTGATCTCGTACCTGGACGAGGACCTGAAGGTCTACGACGCCACCATCGCGCTGGGCAGCGCCACGGACACGGGCGACCCCACGGGGCAGGTCGTGCGCGAGGTGCCCGTGCCGCCGCTCACCGAGGGCCACGTGGACGAGATCCTGGCGGGCTTCAAGGGCGTGCAGATGCAGGCCCCGCCCCGCTACTCGGCGGTGAAGGTCCGCGGGCGCGCGCTCTACTCGTATGCGCGCGAGGGGCTGGACGTCGAGGCCGCCCCGCGACCCATCCGCATCGACAGCATCGAGCGGATCTCGCTGGAGGAGGGCTCGCTGCGGGTGCGGATCACCTGCGGGCGCGGCACCTACGCGCGCGTGCTGGCGGACGACATCGCCATCGCCCTGGGCACCGCCGGCCACCTCTCGGCGCTGCGCCGCGAGCGCACGGGGCCCTTCGTCGAGGCGACGGCGTTGACCCTGCCCCAGCTCGGTCAGATCGTCGGTGGCTCCGAGGACTGGCGCGCGGTGCTGCGGCCGAACCGCGGCCCCGAGCGCGTGCGCTGGGCGCCCCGTGACGCCGTGGTGGCGGCGCTGGAGCCCTTCTGCGTGCGCCCGGTGGACGCGCTCTCGCACCTCCCGGCCGTGCCGATCTCCGGCGCCGAGCGCCAGCGCCTCGTCTCCGGCGGCCCCATGCCCATGCCGCCGGGGAACGTGAAGCTGGGGATGAGCTACCTGCTCATGGAGGGCGAGGCCGTGATCGCCGTCGGCGCCCGCGAGCAGACGGGGCCGCGCCTCGCGCGCATGGTCATCGAGTCCTGAGCGGGCGCGGGGCTCAGCTCGTGTAGCGGGCGTAGAGGCGGCGCAGGAGCCAGCCCAGGGCGACGGCGGCGACCAGGATGCCGACGCCGCTCAGCAGCGTCTGGCGAAACGACTCGGCGCCCACCAGCAGGCGCTCGAAGTCCTCGGCGAAGGCCGCTCCCAGGCCGACGTAGACGCCCGCCGTGATCATCGCGCCCAGGGCGTCGTAGCGGAGGAAGCGACCGAGCGGGAAGGCGGCGGCGCCGGCGAAGAAGAAGGTGGGGAGGCGCAGGCCGGGGATCTGCCGACAGAGCACGATGGTCCAGGAGCCGTAGCGCCGGTAGAAGCGGTCGATACGCTCGATGCGATGCGCCCCGATGCGCCGGGCCATGAAGCCCTCGGGGTGCAGCCCCACCTTGCGGCCCACGAGCCAGGTCAGGGTGTCGGCGCTCAGGATGGCCAGCCATCCCACGACCAGGCTGAGCCAGAGCGGGTGGCGGCCCGTCCCGGCCAGGAAGCCCGCGTAGAGCAGGCTGATCTCCTCGGGCGCGAAGCTGCTGATGGGCGGTTGTATCGCCAGAAAGACCGCGATCAGCCCATAGCGGAAGAGGATCTCCAAGCCCGGTGCGCTCCTTGCGAGGGCAGAACGTGCGCGCGGATCGGCCCTAAGGCAACGCCCCTTGACAGTTTCCGTCGCGCGTCAAGGTTTCGGCGCATGTGGGAGCGCCGCAGTCGTGACGTCGCCGAGACGCGAGCCCTGGGCGCCGCGCTGGCGGGCGTGGCCGAGCCGGGCACGGTCCTGGCGCTGAGCGGTGACCTCGGCGCCGGAAAGACGGCCTTTGTGCAGGGGATCGGGGAGGGACTCCAGATCGTGGGCCCTGTGCTCAGCCCGACCTTCATCCTGGTCGCCGAGCACGAGGGGCGCCTGCCCCTGCTCCACGCCGATCTCTACCGCCTCACGCCGGCTGAGCTGCCGGCCCTGGGTCTGGAGGAGGCGCTGGAGCGGCACGCGGGCGTGGCCGCGGTGGAGTGGGCGGAGCGCGCGCCGGAGGTCCTGCCGCCCGATCATCTCGCCCTGGTGCTCCTGGCCGACGACGACGGGCGCAGGGTGCAGGCCCGTCCCAGCGGACCCCGCCACGCCCGGCTGCTGGCGCGCTGGAATGCTGCGCTGCAGCAATTTGATGCTGCGTCGCAGCATGAGCCGGAGACCCCATGACGCGGAGCTCGCTCAGCCCGGAGCTTCAGGCGCAGACCCTTGGCTCGGCCGCGCTGCTCGCCCTCGCCGCCCTCGGCCTGGGCTGGCGCCTGGCGCTCCCCCGCGCCTCGGCCGCGGAGCCCATCGTCGTCGAGGTCCGAGGCGAGGTCCCTGCGCCGGGCTTCTACGCGCTGCAGGCGCCGGCCACCGTCGCGGACGCGGTCGCCGCGGCGGGCGGGCGCGCTGGCGCCGGAGCAGAGGGCCCCGTCCGGCACGGGGATCGCGTCGCGCCAGGGCCCGAGGGCGTGCTGCGAGCCCGCACCGAGGCCGCGCTGATCCTCGGAGAGAAGCTGTCGTTGAACGAAGCCTCTGCCGCGGCGCTGGAGGGGCTGCCAGGCGTCGGCGCGCGGCGGGCGGCGGACATCGTGGCCGATCGCGCGGCGAGGGGACCCTACCCTTCCGTGGACGCCCTCGATCGCGTGCGCGGCATCGGCCCGGCGACGGTGGAGCGCCTTCGGCCCTTCCTCGAGGTCGAGGTCGTCACCAGGTGATCTCGAGGCGGGCGCTCCAGTCCGAGGACGCGCCGCCTTGCCAGGTCTCGACGTTGGCGACGCTCAGCCCGCAGGCGACATCGGTGGCGGAGGCGCCGAACAGGGTGGCTCCCTTGGTCTCGGGGCCGCAGCTCACCTCGACCTGGGGGGCCTCGCCGACCACCCCGATCAGCGTCAGATCGGCGCTGTTGCAGGCGACGGCGCGCGAGCCGCCCTCCTGGAGCTCGACGATCTGGCTGTCCCCGAAGCAGCCCTGGTACTTCTCGATGTTGAACATCAGGTAGGCGCCGCCTCCGGCGAGCGCGAGCAGAATGACCTGATCCCGAGTGGTCATGGGGCCTCCCGCCCCTCAGGCTCTCACAAATCGGTCCGTCTCGATCTCCAGGGCCTCACCCTGAACACAAAGCCAGCGCAGATGGCAGAGAACCTGCCGCGCGGCGACGGGCCGCATGAAGGGGTGGAGGTCTGGGTAGATGAGCGTGACCAGATCGGAGGGGGCGGCGGGCTCTCGCTGCGCGAGGGCGGCGCGCACCTGCGCGGTGCGCGCGTGGCGGTGGGCGATGTAGGTGTCCAGCGTGGCGACGGCCTCGGTCAACGCGGGCCCATGGGCCGGGAACAGCACGCGGGGGTTCAGCGCGCGCAGGCGCTCCAGGCTGGCGAGGTAGAGGCCGAGATCACCCTCCGGCGGGTCGAGCACGATGGTGCCCACGCCGGCGACCATGTCCCCGGCGACGACGACGCCCTCGCGCTCCAGGCAGAGGTGGCCCGCGGCGTGCCCGGGGGTGTGCAGGACCCGCCAGGCCCCGGCGTCCGTCTCGTAGACGTCGCCGTCCAGCAGGAGCTGGTCTACCGCGAAGGGCACGCGCTCGGCGGTCGCGGGGTGGGCGAGGACGGGCGCGCCGGTGCGTCGCCGCAGGTCCTCGACCCCGCCGACGTGGTCCGGGTGGTGGTGGGTGAGCAGGATGGCCTGGACCTCCACCTCGGACAGCGCGTCCGCGAGGCGCTGCTGCTCGTCCTCCCAGGGGCTGGCGGGGTCGATGACGGTGACCGCGCGGTGCCCGAGCACGACCGCGTTGGTGTGGGTCGCCGGCGGCAGGGTGGGCGTGAGCACGGGCACGACGGACAGGCCCGGGACGCTTCCGTCGGCGCTGAGCCCAGACATCACATGAGCCGTGTGAGCAGGAAGAGCACCGCCACGCAGGCCAGCACCAGCGCCAGCCCCAGGCCCGCCCGCTCGGCGAGCTGGAGCTGAGGCGCAGGCTTGGGCTTCGGCGCCGCGATGGGCGAGGTCAGCCGCGGTGGGGCGCGCAGGTCGGGCTCAGAGTCGCCCTCCCGCAGGTCCACCCCCTCCGCGTGGAGGCCGGAGTCGGTGGGATCCTCCGAGAACAGGGCGTCGGAGAGCCGGGCGTAATTGTCGGGCGAGGTCGGGCTGTCCGGGAACGGATCGTCGCTGTCGTCGTCCGGGAAGAGGCCCTTTCCGATGCTGACGCCCACCACGGGCTCGGGCTCGTCCTCGTCTGCGCGGCTCGGCCGGATGGCGATGCGCAGGCCGGATGAGGTCGCCGGCTGCGGCGGGAGCGGGCCCTGCGGCGCGCCGAAGTGAGGGCCCGAGGGGACGGCCGGCTCAGGCTCGCGCGGCGTCTCCATGGACATGGGGACCGGATCCGGGCTGGGCGCCGCCATCGCCCTGCGCCGGTGCAGCACGGTGGCGGCGATGGCGCGGCGCCCGGAGACGCCGCCGTGCTCGCGCGACTCGGCCAGCAGCGCCTGCACGATCTCGCCGTCCCAGGGGTAGCGATCTTCGGGGTTCGCGGCGAGCATCTTGCGCAGCACCCGCCCAAGCGAGGGGTGCAGGGTCTCGATCGCGCTCACCCAGGGCCCGACGGCGCCGTCGAGGGCGGCCGAGGCCGGGTCGTCCAGATCCTCGTAGAGCCGGCGGAGCAGGAGCATCTCCACAAGGATCGCCCCCAGCGCCCACTGATCGGCCGCGGGGGTGGCGGGCTCGCCCATGGACTGCTCGGGGGCGGAGCAGCCGAGCCACTGGTTGTTGCGCTCCACGCCGAAGCCGACGACCGAGACCTCGCCGTCCTCGTCCAGGCGCACCCGGCTCGGGTCGAGGTGGCCGTGCACCACCGGCCGACCCTGCAGCACGACGTTGTGCGCCGCGCGCAAGGCTCCAGCGATCTCCACGCCGATGTCCAGGGCGGTCGCCGGATCCAGCTCAATCCACCCGGCCCGCGCCGCGGTGAGCACCTCGCCCAGCGAGACGCCGCCGCGCCAGGAGACGGCCAGCGCGGCCTGCCCTGGGTAGAAGCCGTGGACCTTCGGCAGGCGCGGGTCGTCGAGCGCGCGGAGCACCTCGTACTCGCGACGGACGGACTCGACCGCGGCGCTCACGTCGAGGTGGTCGGCCACCCGGATGGCGACCTCAGAGGGCTCGCGCATACCCTCCGGACGCACGGCGCGGAACAGGGTCGTTCCCCGCGCGACACCCAATCGCTCCACGAGCTCGAAAGGCCCGATTCGTTGCCCCATCTCGACCAGGACGACCACCATTCAGGGGCAAGGCAGGCCCCATGACGCCCGTCTATAACCCGATCACGTGTGGAGAGCAGGCAAGGGGAGGGCGGCTCACACGTTGCGTCGATAGGCCCCACCCACCTCGTACAGGGCGCGCGTGATCTGGCCGAGGCTGGCGACGCGGACGGTTCGCATCAGGGCGTCGAAGACGTTGCCGCCGGACAGCGCGACGTCCTTGAGCTCGCGCAGGGCGGCGGGCGCCTCGTCGGCGTGGCGCGCCTTGAAGTCGTTCAGGCGGGCGATCTGGTCGTCCTTCTCGGCGGCGCTGGAGCGGCGCAGCTCGATGGGCGCGGGCTCCCAGTCCTCGGCCTGGGTCGTGGGATCGACGAAGGTGTTGATGCCGATGATGGGCAGCTCGCCCGAGTGCTTGAGGCGCTCGTAGTGCAGGCTCTCCTCCTGGATGCGCCCGCGCTGGTACTGCGTCTCCATCGCGCCGAGCACGCCGCCGCGATCGTTGATGCGCTCGAACTCCTGGAGCACGGCCTCTTCGACGAGATCGGTGAGCTCGTCCACGAGGAAGGAGCCCTGGAGCGCGTTCTCCGTCTGGAGCAGCCCGAATTCCGCGTTCAGGATCTTCTGGATGGCCATCGCGCGGCGCACCGACTCCTCGGTGG
>CAZKWG010000364.1:0-7958 GCA_964556105.1 uncultured Enterobacterales bacterium
GCTGCCCCCTCCTCGGCGTCGGGCACGCAGTTGTTGTCGGCGTCCTGGTCCAGGTAGTCGGGGACCCCGTCGCTGTCGCTGTCCACGGGCAGGGTGAGCGGATCGGCGTCGCCCGCCTCGGTGGCGTCGGGGATGCCGTCCCCGTCCGCGTCCGTGTCCTCGCTGTCCGCGGCCCCGTCCCCGTCCGCGTCCTCCAGCGCGCTCTCGTGCCCGTCGATGATGCCGTCCCCGTCCGCGTCCTCGTAGCTGAGCTCCGTGGGGAGCTGAGAGGCGCCGGTGTCTCCCGCCTTCTCCCCTTCGCAGCCGACGAGCGCGATCAACAGGACGACGCCACCAAAGTTGACCCGGGCAGGAACATGCATGGGAGCGGACCTCTCCCCCATCGTACACAGCGATCCGGGCGCTGTCTGTCAGGGTCTGGGCAAAGGGGGCGGACCCTCCAGCCCCAGATCGGCCACCCGCGCGCGCACCGCCGCCATGAACGGCGCGCCAGGATCGGCCTTGCCCGTGCGGTACCCGGGATCGCGCTCGCGGAAATAGGGGTGCCCCTCCATCGCCCGGTACTCCAGGTGACCGAGCAGGTGGGTGATCGTCGGGTAGCGCCCGACCAGGTCGCGCACGAGCGCGGCGTTGGCCTCGATCTGCGCCTCGGTCAGCGGGTTGGCCGCTCCGTCGCCCACGTTCTCCACCCCGATGGCGACGGCGTTCAGGCCGATGCAGTGGCGCGCCATCGTGGTCTCGGACATCAAGCGGTAGATGATGCCGTCGCGCCCGACCAGAAAATGTGCGGAGACGTTCACCTCGCCCTGGGCCGCGAGATCTGGCCGGGCCGAGGCGGCTCGCGTCGGCGCGAAGGTGCTCCAGGCGCTCTCCACCGTGCCGCCGCCGGTCCAGTGCAGCACGATGGCGCGCGGGGTGATCTGGTGGCTGGCGGGCTCGCCGTAGTGCTGGCGCCAGTAGTCCTCGGTCAGCCGCAGGCGCTCGGCGTCGAAGGGGATCGGACGGTCCTGGATGAGCGGCCCGGCCGCCGCCGCCCACCCGACACCCAGCATGACCAGCGCGCTCGCGACCCGGCCCAGCATCTCATCCCCTCGCTGCCTCGCATCATGCCCGGCGCGCCGGCGGTGCGAAAGGGCCCGAGCGCAGGTTACCCGCCCCATGGAGGAATCCCATGCGCATCACCCTGCTCGCCCTGCTGCTGGCCTGCGACGACAAACAGGTCTCCGACGACACCGGGGAGCGCCCCGGGGACAGCGCCGAGACCGGGGAGAGCGCCCCGATCCCGGTGGACGAGGACGGAGACGGCCACGCCAGCCTGGAGACGGGCGGCGACGACTGCGATGATCTCAACGCTGAGATATTCCCAGGTGTCGAAGAGATCTGCGACGAGGTGGACCAGGACTGCGACGGGGTCGTCGATGACGCGGCCATCGACGCCGGCACCTGGTACGCCGACGCCGACCTGGACGGCTACGGCGATCCCGACGTCGCCGTCGTCTCCTGCGCGGCGCCCGAGGGCTACACCGAGGACGCCACGGACTGCGACGACGACGCCGCGGGCGCCCACCCGAACGCCGAGGAGATCTGCAACGACGGGCTGGACAACGACTGCAACGGCGGGGCCGAGGAGTGCCGCACCCTGGGCGAGCTGGCCCTGGAGGACGAGTACGGGCTCACGGGCGACGCCGGGGGCGACACGCTCGGCTACAGCCTGTCCGGCGTGGGCGATCTGGACGGCGACGGCGACGTGGAGATCGCGCTGGGCGCGCCAGGGACGGACGGCGGCGGGAGCCGCGCGGGGGCGGTGCGGGTGCTGCGCGGGCCGGTGACGAGCGCCGGGCCCGAGGCGATCCTCGATCTGGACGGCGAGGAGGCCAGCCAGGAGGCGGGGACCGCGCTCCTGGGAGCGGACGTGGACGGCGACGGGGTGCCCGAGCTCATCGTCGGCGGGTCGGGCGCCGAGGGCGGCGCGGGCCTCACCTGGATCCTCTCCAATCCGGACGAGGGCTCGCTCGCGGCCGCCGACGCCCGGCTGGTGGGCGACAGCTCGGTGGACGAGGTCGGCGCCCAGCTCGCCACGGCGGGAGATCTGGGCCTGGGCAGCGCGAGCCTGCTCATCGGCGCGCCGAGCGCGGGCGGCGACGTGGGCCTGGTGTACCTGATCGGCGGGGAGCTGAGCGGGGACATCGCGCTCGGGGAGGAGGCGACGCGCTGGCAGGGCGCGACCATCGGCGACGCGGCCGGACCGGTGGCCGGAGGGCAGGACCTGGACGGCGACGGCGTCCCCGACGCCTGCGTGGGGGCGCCGGGACAGGACAGCGCCGGCTCCGCGGCGGGCGCCCTCTACGTGCTCCTCTCCGTCTCCGAGGGGGGCGCCCTCGAGGACGCCGACGCGACCTGGACCGGAGAGGCCGCCTCCGACGCCGCGGGCACCGCCGTCGCCCTGCTCGGCGACATCGACGCCGACGGCTACGCCGATCTCGCGGTGGGCGGCCCCAACCACGACGAGGGCGGCGACTACGCCGGCGCCGTCTGGGTGCTGCGCGGGCCGGCCAGCGCGGGTGGCTCGCTCCTCGACGCCGAGGCGCGCGTCACGGGCGGGGCCTCGGGCGACAGCGCCGGCTCCTCCCTCGCGGGGCCGGGCGACGTGGACGGCGACGGCTTCGACGAGCTCTTCATCGGCAGCCCCTGGGCCGAGGGCGACGCCTCGAACGCCGGCCGCGCCAGCCTGCTCTACGGCCCGCTCAGCGGCACCGTCTCGCTCAGCGACCCCGAGCTCGTCTTCCTGGGCGAAGAGAACCTGAACCGGGCCGGCTTCGCCGTGGGCAGCGCGGGCGACGCCGACGGGGACGGCGCGCAGGACTTCCTGGTCGGCGCCCCCTATTTTCGTGGCACGGGCTCGGACTCGGGGAAGGTCTACCTGGTCTTCGGGGAGGGGATCTGAGGGGTCAGCCCCCAAACCCCGCCAGCACCGCCTGGGTCGCGTAGTCTGAGCTGGGCTCGAGCCCGCCCTCGATCGCCCGGTCCTTGACCTCGACCTCGGTGATCTCCTCGGTCAGGACCTCGCCGTTCAGCCTGACCTCCGGGCTGGCGGTGGCGCCGTTGAGCATCGAGACGGCCGCCGCGAGGTAGCTGAGCGCGTGGTCGGGCACGCCCTGGATGCGATGATAGGGGACGCCGACATCTCTAATATAAGCGCCGGGCGAGCGCTCGTCCATCCAGGACGAGGGGTCGTCCGTGGCGTCGGCGAGCGCCCACATCCGATCGTGGGTGTGCTCGGTGGTGTGGTCCAGGTTCTCTTCGAGCCAGGCGGGGCACTCGTAGTCCACCCAGGCCAGCGGCCGCAGATCGGCGTGCCGCCCGAGCGCGCCCGCCGCCAGCGCCCCGCCGATGGAGCGCGACCAGACGACGATCTGGTCGGGGTCGATGCCCTCCTGGGAGGCCGTCCAGCGCAGCAGGTCGGCGAAGTCGTCCTGGCCTGTGTGGCCGTTGATGTCCTCCTCACCCCCGCTCTGGCCTCGCCCGCGGGGATCGAAGGTGACGACCACCAGCCCTGCCCTCGCCAGCGCCTTGGCCTGGTCCTGCTCGATCTTCTCCAGGCCGGGCTCGAAGCCCGCCGGGGCCTCAACCACGGCGCCCGCGCAGTCCAGGCCGTCCGGCGTGCGCGTGGCCACCGCGAGCTCGACGCCGTCCGAGGTGATGAGGCGGTGCTCGTGGCGGGTTGTCTCAGAGACCCGCTCCGGCACCGGCGCCTCCGCGACGCACCCTTCGGCCGGCCACCCCTCGGGGGCCTCGTCCGGTCCGTCGCAGGCGAGCATGAGAAACCACAGCAGCACGGTTCTGTCCCCCGAAGACTCTCACTCTGGAATAATCTGCTGCTTGCGACGTCCCCAGCGGGCGCCCCGAAAGAGCGATGGAACAGGCGACCGTCCCCCCTCCGAAACTCCCCGAGCGCTACCGGCTCTGGCCCGACGCCGCCCGCGCCCTGTTGGGGCGTGGCGGAGCCGGCGAGGTCTGGCGCGCGCAGGACCAGGAGCTCGGCGTGCTGGTCGCGCTGAAGGTCATCCGCGCCGACGGGGCGCGCATGCGCAGCCGCCTCGGCCGAGAGGCGGCCCTGGCGGCGCAGATCGTCCACCCGCACGTCGTCGCCATCCACGACGTGGGCGAGACCCCCGACGGCAGCCCCTTCGTCGCCTTCGCCCTGGCCAGCGACGGGAGCATGCTCGAGCTCTCTGGAGGCCCTCCTCCCTGGTCGGAGCTGCTGGAGCTGCTGGCGGATCTCCTGGGAGCGCTGGGCGCCCTGCACGCGCGCGGCCTGCTCCACCTGGACGTGAAGCTGAGCAACCTGCTCCTTCACCGCGCGGGCCGCGGGCGCCGCGTCCTCTGGCTGGCCGATCTCGGCATCGCCCGCGCCGTGCAGAGCGACCCGGACGAGGAGAACACCGTGCTCGGCACGGTCTCCTACATGTCCGCGGAGCGGCTCACCGGCCAACGCCAGCTCTGGCGGCCCTCCACCGACCTGTTCAGCGTGGGCGCCATCGCCTGGCGCCTGGTCACGGGCCAGCTCCCCTTCCCCGCCCGCGACCCCGTGGCCGCCCTCAGCAGCCGGCGCCGCGTGCCGGATCACCTCGTCCTCCGCCCTGGATACGCCGTCCCGCCGGGCCTGGACGAGGTCCTGATCCCGCTCCTGAACTATGACGCCCGCGGGCGCTACGACTCCGCCGCCGACGCGCTCCGCGCCCTGCGCTCCCTGCCCACCATGGACACCGCCGAGCCGCGGCACGCCACCAACCCCTCGGGTCGTCCGCCCCTCGCCCGCCCCGGCGTCATCCCCTGGCACCGCCCCTCGCCCAGACCCATGCCCGCGCGCCGCCCGCAGGCCCACGCCCCCCGCCGCGCGCCGCAGGCCCTCTCCCTGCTCGCCCACCGGGAGATCACGCTGATCGGGCGGGACGCGGACCTCGACGCGCTCTGGGCGGAGGCCCGCGCCGTCTCGGTCGAGCGCCGCCCGCGCCTGGTCCACATCACCGGACCGCGGGGGATCGGCCGCACGCGGCTCATGCTGGAGCTGACCCGCACGCTGGAGCAGGAGGGCTACGGCGAAGGGGTGATGTTCGAGTTCGCCGTGCGCGATCGCGGCGTGGTCGGCCTCCGCGGCGCGCTGCGACGCCTGTGGCCGCCCGAGACCGACACCCGCGCCCACACCGAGCACGTCGCGCAGCTCATCAGCCGTGACCGCTGCGCCGTCAAGGAGGCGATCTGGGAGGAGGCGACGGCGATCACCCGCTGGCTCATGCCGCGGCCCGAGGATCCGCCGGTCGATCCCAGCGCCGTCCGCGCCCGCGTCGTGGACCACCTCGCCCTGCGCGCCTGGCGCGGCCTGAGCTGGCTCTGGCTCGAGGACCTGCACCTGGCGGACGAGGACGACGACGTCTGGCCGATGCTCCAGCAGATCTTCGAGCGCGGCGTCCCCACCCTGGTGATGACCACCTCCCGCGAGGACGTGGCCGTCCCGCAGCTCCAGGCCTTGTTGGAGCGTTTTCGGGCGCCTGCCTGCACGCTGCGCCTCAACCCGCTGCCGCCCGAGGACGCCGCCGCCCTGGTGCAGGCCCACCTGCCCCTGGAGCCCGGCCTCACCCAGGCCCTGGTACGGCACACGGGCGGAAACCCGCGCTACATTCACGATCTTCTCCTGCACTGGGTGCGCATCGGCGCGCTGGTGCTCCGGCATGGCGCGTCGGCGGAGCCCACCTGGGCGCTGGGTCCCGACGCCCCGCCCCTGCCCACGAACCGCACGGCCTTCGCCCGCGAGCTGCTCGCCCACGCGCTGCGCGAGGATCCCGAGCTTCTCCGGGTCTTCCTGGCCATCGCCCTCTCTGGCCGCGGCACGCCCGAGCGGGTGATCGCCCGCGTCGCCGGCAGCGTCCTGGACCGCGGCCTGGTCAGCGGGCTCATCGCCCTGGAGCGCGGGAGCCCCGTCCTGCTGCCGCCCGAGCTCCCCGCCGCCGTCCGCGCGCTCCCCCGCCCCGCCGAGGTCGAGCTCGCCCTGCACGAGCGCCTGGCTGAGGCCTGGGCGCAGGAGGGCGAGGACCCGGCCGTGCTGGAGCGCGTCGGCCACCATTACGCCGAGGCCGGCCGCCCCGATCTCGCCGTGAACCCCCTCGACCGGGCGCTGGCGGCCCTCTGGCGCGCCCGCCCGATCCTCGAAGCCCAGCGCCTCGCTCGCCGCACGATGGACGTCGCCGAGCGCACCGAGGGCGGCGCCGAGGGGCCGATCTGGGCGCGCGCCGCGATCGTGCTGGCCGACACCTGCTGGCACCGCGGCGAGCTGGACGAGGCCCGCGCGCTCGAGGAGCGGCTCGCGCAGCTCCCCCTGGAGCCGGTGGAGGCCCTGCGCGCCGCCTGCCGCTTCGCCAGCAACTCGCACCGGGAGGAGACGGCCCCGGCGCTGGCCCGCCTCGCGCGGGTCTCGACGCTGCTGCACCTGGTCCCCTCGGCGGTGCAGGCCGACTATTACACCACCCGCGGACGCTGTCGTTATCGCCTGCTCGACGACGAGGGCGCGCTGCACGACTTCTACCGCGCCCTGGACCTCGACGCCGACCCGCTGGTCGAGACCATCGCCCGCTACTACCTGGGCCAGCTCCTCGCCACCCGCGATCCCGAGCAGAGCTACCAGCAGGCCGTCCGCGCGGTCGAGCTGGCGCGCGCCAACGGCCTCCTGCGCTGGGAGGCCATGGCCTGGTGCAACATCGGCGAGCACCTCGTGCGCAGCGGGCGCGCCGACGACGCCATCTCCTTCCTGCGCGCCGCCATCGAGCGCCTGCGCGCCTACGGCGAGTACCCCTTCGCCGGCACGCTCTGCAACAACCTCGCCGAGGTGCTGCGCATGGCGGGCCGCGACGCCGAGGCCCGCGCCCTCTACCAGCAGGCCGCGGAGGACCCGGCCATCGCCCTCGGGGACGTGCCCACCATCGCGCGCGCCAACCTCGCCCTGATGGACGCCGCCGACGCCGACGGCGCGGCCATCCTGGCCCACGCGCCCTACCTGGGCGGCCTGAGCGACGACCCCATGGTCAGCAGCGTCTGGGCCATCCTGGAGCCCCTCGGCCGGCTGCTCCGCGGGGAGCACGTCGCCCTGCCCGAGCCGGACCTGATCGTTCGCGCGGTCCGCACCGGCCCCGACGGCGTCTTCCTCGACCTCGCGCTGGCGAGCCTGCTGCACGAGCGCGGCCGCGCGGTCGAGGCCCAGGCCATCGAGCGCGCCGTCCGCGCCGCATGCGAGCGCTTCCACGTCGAGGCCGCGCAGGCCGCGCCGATGCTCTCCCGCTTCAAGGCGCGCCGCCAGAAGAGCTAGCTTAACTAGCTTTTTCGCCACCAGGCGGGGAGCTGCTTCCAGACCGCGAAGATCCGCTTCGCCAGCCGCGCCGGGACCGCGGGGGTGCCCAGCACCGCCTCGCCGGGGGCCACGTCGTGCCCGACCCCCGACTGGGCGCCGACCCGCGCGCCGCTGCCGAGCCGGACGTGATCCGCCACGCCGGCCTGCCCGCCCACCAGCACGCCGTCTCCCAGCGCGACCGAGCCCGCCAGCCCGACCTGCGCCGCCAGGATCACCGCGCGGCCGAGCTGCACGTTGTGTCCGACCTGCACCAGGTTGTCCAGCTTCGAGCCGGATCCAACCACCGTGTCCTCCAGCAGCCCGCGATCAATCGTGCTGTTCGCCCCGATCTCCACGTCATCGCCCACGCTGAGCCCGCCGATGTGCGGCACCTTGAGCGGCCCGCCCGGCCCCGGCTGATAGGCGAAGCCATCGGACCCCAGCACCGCCCCGGCGTGCACACGGCAGCGCCGCCCCAGCCGCGTGCCAGGATAAAGCACGACATTGGGGAAGATCACCGTCCCCTCGCCGATCTCGCAGCCCGCCCCCACATGGGCCCCCGGGTAGACCACGACGCCCG
>CAZKWG010000365.1:0-7957 GCA_964556105.1 uncultured Enterobacterales bacterium
GCAGGCGATCTCCAGCCCGCGCCCGCCCGCCTCGATCTCCACCGCGCACATGCGGCAGTTGCCGGCGATCGACAGGTTGGGGTGGTAGCAGTAGTGGGGGATCTCCACTCCTGCTTGTTTCGCCGCCTCGATCATGTTGGTCCCGTCCTGGACCTCGAGCTCGACGCCGTTGACCTTGACCCTTGCCATCACGGCGCTCCCATCACCGCGGCGGCGCGCTCGACCATGCGGTCGGTGATCTCGCTGGTGCCCGGTCGGACGCGGTTGAAGAACTCGTCGGGGAACTTCTTCAGGAAGCTCTGCACCGGCATCGCGGCGCTGGCGCCGAAGAAGCAGATCGTCTTCGAGTGGATGTTGTCGGCCAGGTCCTTGAGCAGCGTGAGATCGCGCTCGGTGGCCTCGCCGTCGCGCACGCGCTCCAAGATGTTGAACATCCAGCCGCAGCCCTCGCGGCAGGGCGTACACTGACCGCAGCTCTCGTGGGCGTAGAAGCGCAGCAGGTTCGTCAGCGTGTCCACCATGTCGGTGGTGTCGTCCATGACGATGAAGCCGCCCGAGCCCAGGTAAGAGCCGGCCACCTCGTTGATGGACTCGTAGTCCATGTTCGCGCGGGCCACCTCGTCGGCGGTCATCACGGGCACGCTCGAGCCGCCGGGGATCACCGCCTTGAGCTTGCGCCCCGGAAAGAGCCCGCCGCACTCCTCGTTCAGGAGCCCCATCATCGGCTTGCCGAGCGCGATCTCGTAGACGCCCGGCTTGCGGATGTGGCCCGAGCAGGAGAACAGCTTGGTGCCAGGGCTCTTCTCGGTGCCCCACTGCTTGTAGGCCGCGCCGCCGTTCTGGATGATCCAGGGGACGACGGCCAGGGTCTCGACGTTGTTGATGACCGTCGGGCAGCCCCAGGCGCCCTCGACCGCAGGGAAGGGCGGCTTGAGCTTCGGCTGGCCGCGCTTGCCCTCGAGGCTGGACAGCAGCGCCGTCTCCTCGCCGCAGATGTAGGCGCCGGCGCCCAGGTGGGTCCAGACGTCCACGTCGATGCCGGTTCCGAGGATGTTCTTGCCCACCAGGCCCGCGGCGCGCGCCTCGGCCAGGGCCGCGTCGAAGCGGTCCTGGACATAGGCGAACTCACCACGGAAGTAGATGTACGCGGCCTTCGCGCCGATGGCGTAGGCCGCGATCACCATGCCCTCGATGGTCGCGTGCGGATCCTGCCAGAGCAGGTAGCGGTCCTTGAACGTGCCAGGCTCGCTCTCGTCGGCGTTGCAGACGAGGTAAACTGGCTTCCCGCCACGCTTCTCGGCGGGAGGCACGAACTGCCACTTGCGCCCGGTGGGGAAGCCTGCGCCGCCACGCCCGCGGAGCCCGGAGTCCAGGACCTCCTTGGTGATCGCCTCGGGCGTCATGGTCAACGCCTTCTCGAGGCCCGCGTAGGCGCCGAGCTTGCGCGCGGTCTCCAGGCGCCAGGCGTCGGTGACGCCCCAGCGCCCGGTCAGGACGGGTTGGTCCAGTGCCATTCATCCACCTCAGGCCGGGGCGTCTCGAGGGGCTTGCCGGACCGGAGCGCCGCGAGGATGGCGTCCAGCTTCTCCGGGGAGAGCCGCTCGTAGAAGTCATCGTTGATCTGCATCATGGGCGCGGAGCCACAGGAGGCGAGGCACTCCACGCGCATCAGCGTGAAGAGACCGTCCCTCGTGGTCTCGCCCTCGTGGATGCCGAGGGCCTTCTTCAGGTGCGAGACCACCCGCTCCGACCCGCCGAGCTGGCAGGAGAGCGTGTGGCAGACCTGAATCAGGTACTTCCCGGTCGGCTCCTTCTTGAACATCGTGTAGAAGCTGGCCACCGCCAGCACCTCAGACGGCGGCGAGCCGACCGTCTCGGCGACCAGCCGGATCACGTCGAGCGAGAGCCAGCCGAACTTGCGCTGGGCCTTCCAAAGGAGGGGCAGCGTAGCCGCGCGCTTCGCGGGATAGCGCGAGACGATCTCGGCGACCTCCGCCTGCTCGGACTCGGTCCAGACGATCGGGCCCTCGATCTTCGGCAGCGGGCCATGGGCGTGGGTCTGCATGGTCACCTGTCCAGCTCGCCGGCGATGACGTTGACGGAGCCGAGCGCGGCGACGGCGTCGGCGAGCATCTCGCCCCGAATCATGGTGGGGAAAGCGGAGTAATTCGCGAAGCACGGAGGACGGATGCGCACGCGCCAGGCCTTGGGCGTGCCGTCGGAGACGATGTAGAAGCCGATCTCCCCGTTGCCGCCCTCGGTGGGCGAGTAGACCTCGCCGACGGGCGGGCTCACGCCGTGCATGACGATCTTGAAGTGGTTGATCAGCCCTTCCATCGTGTTGTACACGAGGTCCTTCGGCGGCATCACGTAGCGGGGATCCTGGAGGATGTGCGGGCCGTCGGGCAACCGCTCCAGGGCCTGCAGGATGATGCTCCGGGACTGGGCGATCTCGTCGAAGCGCAGGGTGATCCGGTCGTATGTGTCGCCGTTCTCGCGCACCGGGATGTCGAAGTCGTACTTCTCGTATCCCCAGTAGGGCTGGGCCTTGCGGACATCGTACTTGACGCCGGTCGCGCGGAGGCAGGGGCCCGTCATGCCGAAATTGAGCGCGTCCTTCTGGCTGATCGCGCAGACGCCGCGGCAGCGATCATAGAAGATGCGGTTGCGCTCGACGAGGCCCTGGACGTCGGACAGCGTGGGCCCGAGCTCCTCGAGCACCTTGCGGCACTTCTCCGCCCAGCCGTCGGGCAGGTCCATGCTCACGCCGCCCACGCGCGGGTAGTTCACCATCATCCGCGCGCCGGTCAGCTCCTCGTAGAGGTCGTAGATCCGCTCGCGGTAGCCGTAGAGGTACCAGAAGTTCGTCAGACCGCCGAGATCGACCAGGTTCGTGCCGACGCAGACGCAGTGGTCGATGATGCGGGCCATCTCGCTGGTGATGACGCGCAGGGCCTGCGCGCGGGGCGGGGCCTCGATGCCGAGGAGCTGCTCGACGGCGTAGCACCAGGCGTTGGAATTGTGCACCGGGCCCATGTAGTTGAGCCGCTCGGCGTAGGGGATGACGTGCTCATAGAACACGGTCTCCGCCTGCTTCTCGAAGCCGCGGTGCAGATATCCGATCTCGCAGGCGCTGCGAACGATGGTCTCGCCGTCCAGCTCCATCTGGATGCGCAGCGTCCCGTGCGTGACGGGATGGCTGGGTCCGATGTTGACGACCAGCTTCTCGGTAGGGACGGGTTGGACCTCGGTGCTCATGCCCTGCTCCTCACGCCCAGTCCGGATCGTCGGTCAGCAGGTACTCGATGGGGCGCGAGAGCGTCTGCCGACGGTTGATGGGGTAATCCTTGCGCAGCGCGTGTCCGACGAAGTCTTCGTGGCAGAGGATGCGGCGAAGGTTCGGGTGATCGGAGAAGCGGATGCCGTACATGTCGAAGACCTCCCGCTCCATCCAGTTGGCGAGGCGCCAGAGGTCCCAGATCGTGGGCACCTCGACGGTGTCGTCCTTGACGGCGACCTTCACCCGGAAGCGATGGTTCTTCCCCATCGAGTACATCTGGTAGGCGATCTCGAAGCGCCAGGCGCGACCGCCGTGCAGCGGCTCGCCCTCCTCGTCCTCGTCTTCGCCCCCCGGCGTCGGGAAGCCCTTGTAGTCCACGCCGCCCACATCCATGAGCATGTTGAAGTCCAGCTCAGGATCATCGCGCAGAAAGATCAGGATCTCTCGCAGATCCTGAGGGAGCACCGTGACATGGGACTGCCCGCAGTGCTCGCCGCTGTTGAGGAGGCGTTCACCGAACCGTTCCCGGATCCGGCGGGAGATCTCGACCTGGTCCATCGTGCGGCTCCTAGCGCCAGGCGGCGGCCTTCTCTTTGGAGATCTTCTCCTGGATCTTCACCACGGCCCCCAGCACGTTCTCGGGCCTCGGAGGACAGCCGGCGACGTAGACGTCCACCGGGATCAGCTCGTCGATGCCCTGCACGACCGAGTAGTTGTCGTAGAAGCCGCCGGAGCTGGCGCAGGCCCCCATGCTGATGACCCACTTCGGGTTCGGCATCTGGTCGTAGATCTGCTTGAGCACCGGCGCCATCTTCTGGGTCACCGTGCCCATCACCAGCATCAGGTCAGCCTGACGCGGCGAGAAGCGCACCAGCTCCGCGCCGAAGCGGCTGATGTCGAAGCGACCCGAGACCACACCCATGAACTCGATGGCGCAGCAGGCCGTCCCGAAGGGCAGCGGCCACATCGAGTACTTCCTTCCCCAGTTGATCACGGAGTCCAGCGAGGTCGTGATGAAAGGAGTTTGAATCTCCGATTCTAGTCCCATTCGAACGCTCCGCGCTTGAGGCAGTAGAACCAGCCGAGGAAGAGCACGCCCAGGAAGAAGGCCATCTCCGTCAGCGCGAACCAGGCGAACCCCTCAGCCACCATCGACTTGTAGATGGTCGCCCAGGGGAAGAGGAAGACCGCCTCGAGGTCGAAGAGGAGGAACAGCACCGCCACCAGATAGAACTTTACGCTGAAGCGATGCTGGGTGCCGCCCACCGGAGGCATCCCGCACTCGTAGACCGCGGTCTTGGTGGGGGTAGGCCGACGCGGGCCAAAATAGCGACTCATGGCCACGAAGGCCAGACTGAAGACGATGGCGACGAGCACCGCCATCGCGATGGGCGCGTAGGGATGGAGCATGGTACTTGCTGGTAGCCGAGGGAAGGGGCTTAGTCAATGCGCGTGCTGGGGCTGGACGAGGCTGGGCGCGGGAGCGTGCTGGGGCCGCTGGTGGTCGGGGCCTTTCTCTGGGAGGGCGAGGACCAGCAGACGCTGCGCCTCGCTGGCGCGGACGACAGCAAGGCCATGTCGGCGCGGGCGCGCGAGCAGGTGCGGGAGCGCCTCGGCGCGCTCGGCCGCGGCAGCACCACCCTCATCTCGGCCCAGGCCATCGACCAGGGCAACCTGAACGCGCTCGAGGAGGACGCCTTCCTCGGCCACATCCTCGAGACCGAGGCCGATCTGGTCTACATCGACGCGCCGGTGAACCCGCGCGGGATCCCCGCCTTTCAGGCTCGCCTCGCCGGTCGCCTCGCCGACCGCGGGCGCTCGCCGCGCGTCATCATCGAGCCCAAGGCGGACAGCACCTGGCCCGTCGTCGGCGCGGCGAGCATCTTCGCCAAGGTGGCGCGCGACGCGGCGATCGTCCCGCTCGGCCCGGTGGGCTCCGGCTACCCCTCCGATCCCGTGACCCGCGCCTGGCTGGGCGGCTTTCTGGCGCGCGGCGAGGCGCTGCCCGACTGCGTGCGCACGCGCTGGGGTACGCTCGACGCGCTCCGCCAGCAGAGCCTCTTCGCCCGCGGATGAGACCCGACCCATGAGCCTCGGCCTCGCCGTCCCGCTTCTGAACGAGGAGGCCCTCATCGACGAGGTGGCCACCGACCTCATCAGCGCCTTGGACGCCGCGTCTGTGCCGTTTCGACTCGCGCTGGTGGACAACGGCAGCACCGATCGCACGGGCGTGCTGGTCGACCGCCTGACCGAGCGCGACCAGCGGGTGCTGGGGGTTCACCTCGTCCAGAACCAGGGCTACGGCGGCGGGATCCTGGCGGGGATCCGGGCGCTCGCGTCGGCGGGCCTGCCCGAGGTGGTGGGCTGGTGCTGGGGCGACGGGCAGGTCGATCCGAGCGTCCTCCCGGTGCTCTACCAGGCATGCCGCGAGGGGGCGATGCTGGCCAAGGCCCGCCGGGTCGAGCGTCAGGACGGGCTCCAGCGGAAGATCATCACCCGCGGCTACGCGGCCGTGACGCGGGCCATGGGTGTTCGCACCGAGGACGTCAACGGCTGCCCGAAGCTGCTGCGCCGCGAGGCCTGGCTCGGCCTGGAGCCCCGGCACACCGACTGGTTTCTCGACGCCGAGGTCGTGCTCGGGGCGGAGGCGCGGGGCTGGACCATCGCCGACGCGCCGGTGGTGATGCGACCACGGCGAGCGGGGAAGAGCAAGGTGAAGCTGGCGACGGTGCTGGAGTTCGTCGCGAACCTGGGGCGGTGGGGGAGGGGGTGAGAAGGGGCGGGCGACACCCTAAAGGGCGATCGCCATGAGCTGGTCCAGCGGTGTCGTACGTACGCGCCCGTCTACCCCGAGCACGGTCAACCTGCCCTCCAAGGCGTCGAGTCCCCCCTCGAGGAGCACGACCAGGGCTGCCTGCACAACCTCGACGCGCGCGGGCTTCACGCGGATCAGCACGATGCCGCGTGGTGCCGCCTGCCCGCTCACCGCGCGCGCGGCGAGGCCCTTGTCCATCGTGAACAGGATGCGTCCTTCCCGGATGGCCCTGGCCCACACCTCTTCATCCGGAGCCCCATGTGCGTCCTCGGTACACCAGGCCGTCTCCGCGCAGAATCGGCGAATCAGACCTACCCACGCGCTGTGCAGGTTCTCATCGGCCAGACATGTCAGCTCGCCATACGGGGCGACCGCTCCGGCGCCGCGAGCGCTGGTTCCATCGGGCCTGTCTCCTTCTGCATTGCCATCGCTGCGAAGGACAGGCACGCCAACACGTCTTCCCGTGAGATGTGGGGATATCCCTCGAGAATTCGCTCGAGAGGCTCTCCATCGGCGAGCATCTCCAGGATCAGCGCCACAGAGATGCGTGTCCCGCGAATCCGGGGTTGACCCGAGAGAACATCTGGATCGGAGACGATCCGAATGTCTGGCGGTGCTTCTGTGCGGACGCTGGACATAAAAATCCACGGTGGGCACCCTGTGAGCGAACTATCGTGTTCGCATCGGGAATTCCACCACTCCACTCGTATTATGGCCCGCGCCGACGCGTTGTCAAGCGCGAATCCCAGCGCGCTCAGCGCCGCCCCCGGCTCTCCTCCATCCCCTTGCCCGCCAGCGCGTCCGCCCGCTCGTTCTCGGCGATGCCGACGTGTCCGGCCAGCCAGGCCATCTTCACCTTGCGCTGGGCCAGCCTCGGCTTGATCCGCGAGATCAGCTCGACGTTGGCCTTCGCCTTCCAGCCCATGGACAGCACGCCCTCGGCGTACTGGCTGTCGGTGAAGAGCCAGACCTTGGCGCCGCGGTCCACGCCCGCCTTGTCGATGAGGTCCAGCGCGATCTCCACGGCGGTGAGCTCGCCCACGTTGTTCGTGCCCATGCCGAGCGCCTTGTAGCCCTCCAGCAGGCGGCCGTCGGGCAGCTTGACCACCGCCCCCGCGCCGCAGGGGCCGGGGTTGCCTTTGCAGGCGCCGTCTGTGAAGCAGACCACGGCGTCGGCGGGGATCGCCGCCAGCACGCCCTGAAAATGGGTCTTCGCCGCCTCGGCCTGTGCCGCTGAGCGCGTGCCGGCGCTGCCGAAGCCGCTCGCCCGGCTGCTGCTCCCGCGGGCGCCGCCGCCCCCGTCCGCCGCCTCGGCCTCGGGCAGCTCGACCGCGGCCTCGCCCGGCTTCAAGAGCAGCTTGTCCGTGCTGCCGCTGTAGATCTTCTCGCCGGCCGCGCCGCGGTAGCGGATGGGCACGCGCCCGCCCTTCACCACGGGCTGACCCGCGTCGTCCACCTCAGCCCAGACCTCTTGCGGGCCCTTCTGTCCGTTGAACGTCGCCTTCACCCAGGGCATGCGCAGCCTCCGAGCCAGCGGGCTTAACGGCTCTCGTCCCGCTCGCCCACGCGAAAGGAGAGGCCCGTGGACGTGCTGAACTCGTAGAGCGAGTGATTGAAGCACCCCACGTCGCAGCCCTGCGTGAACATTCCCTCGCGGAAACCTTGCACTTCGGGGCTCCACCACAGCTCGCGCAGCGGTCGCTCGAAGACGTTCCCGACCGTCAGGCCCTCGCCTCCCCAGACGCAGCAGGGCAGCAGGCGGCCGTCATAGGTCACGCCGTACTGATCGACGAAGCCCAGGCAGCGCATCGGGCTGCGCGCGCCCGCGTGGTAGGCGAGCCCGTCCTCGTAATAGGCCCGCC
>CAZKWG010000366.1:0-7943 GCA_964556105.1 uncultured Enterobacterales bacterium
ATCGCGACAGTGTCCAGTCTTTGCGGCGCACCGCCGGGTCGGGCTCCAGGCCGAGCTGGGCGACGACGACCTCGTCCCAGTCGCCGCCCGAACGGACAGCGGCCTCGATCAGCGCCTGGCGGAGCTGCGGGTCCTGCTCGCCCGAGATGGCGCGCTCGAGCAGGATCGGCGTCACAGCAGGGTTCCAGACGTCCTCGCCCACGAAGCGGGGCAGCCCGTTGCGGGTGCGGATGGGCTCGGCAGCGGCGGCGGCGGCGGCCTCCACCGGGTGCTCGGCCCAGGCGCGGGCGACGGCGGCGTCGAGGTCGGCGCGCGGGTCACGGGCCAGCGCGGCCGGCGCGAGCAGGAGCCAGAGGATCGTGCCCATCTCAGTTCTCCTCGGAGGGGGCCAGGGTCCAGGCCTCCGCGCTCGGGGTGCGCATCGTGTTGGAGCCGCAGTGAACCTCGCCCCAGGCGATGTGGTAGGCCCGCCAGTCGTTGAGCCAGTGCGGCTCGACGCCGGCCGGCAACACCGCGTTGACGTAGGCGATGAGCGGGTCGGCGCCCTGGTCGTCCAGATCCTCGCGCAGGAAGGGGTCGGGCATGAAGATGTGGACCGGCCCGTCCTCGCTCAGGCGCGCGACCTCCATGTTGACGGTGCCGGGGATCAGCGAGAGGCCATAGCCGCCGCAGTAGGCGTTCTGCTCGAAGAGGGCGGGGATGCGGATGAGGTCGGACTCGGTGATCCCGCCCTCCAGGGCCAGCGTCTCCAGGTTCATGTCGATGTAGTCGCGCTGGACGTCCTCGTTGTAGGCCATCAGCGCCGCGTCCTCGAGGATCTCGCCCACCGTGCCGTAGCCGTGAGCGCTCTTGTACTTCGAGAGCTCGAGATCGGGGTCCAGACCCTCCATGAAGCTGCGCCCCAGCTCGGTGTCGGCGACCAGGACGCGGAAGCCCTTCTCGGAGGTGGGGTCGGGGATGGTCGTCACGAACTCATCGACGTGGCCGACGCAGAGGAAGGTCGTGTCCAGGGCGAAGGGATCCTGGACCCCCTGCGCCTCCAGCATGTCGATCAGCTCCTCCTGCGGCCCGCCGCCCTCCCAGATCCCGTAGTAGATGCGGCCGAGCGGGTAGCGCATCCCCCCCGCGCTCACGGGCGGCAGGACCTCCATGTTGCCGAAGGAGTCCTGGGAGCTGGCGCGGCCCGAGCCCCAGGTGTTGATCCAGACGTCCGGCCCCGCGAGCTGATCTTCCGGGAGCGCGTCCAGATAACGTTCGTTCTGTGCCCGCACCGAGTCGATGATGACGTCCAGGCGCTGGCCGGGGGCGGTGGCGGTGCCCAGCTCCATCTCGTCCTGAATCCAGACGTCGTAGCCGTAGTCGGCCAGGTCGAAGCCGGAGAAGTCGTCGCCCAGCACCGCGACGAAGCCGTCGATGAAGTCGCCGTTCGTGTGGGCCCCGCCGTCCATGGCGTAGACCTGCTCCGCCACCTGCAGGTGGTGGTTCAGGACCAGGGGCGCGCCGCGCACGGCGATGGTCGCCTCCTCCCGCTCGCCGCTGACGCCGCTCCAGACCACCTTGACCGTGGCCTGCGAGAGGAAGTCCGGGACCTCGAACTCCAGCAGGATGTCGCCGCCCACGTCCATCGTCACCTCGGTGACGTCGTCGTAGAGGACGAGCTCCCCGGCGCGGTAGACGCGCGCGTCGCCGTCGACCGAGAGCGTCATGGCGCCCTCGTCGGCCCAGAGCAGGGCGCGGGCGCGGTCGTCGTCGCCCTTGACGCCCTTCGACTCCCAGTCGGCGACGCCGTCCTGGTTGTCGTCGTCCAGGTTCGGTACGACGAAGACCTCCGAAGGAACCTTGAATTCCTCCTCGGAGGCCTGGGGGCCGCGGTGGCAGGCAGAGAAGAACAGCAGCAGAGGAACGCCGGAGAGGCTGAGGCGCATTCGCCCTCCTGATCCGAGGGTAGTCGCGGCGAGGCAGAAGCGCAATCGGCCGATGAACTCTTTGCTACTTCAAGACGAAGTTGTTGATCACCTGCACAATCACACCCAGGATGGAGATCCCCGCCAGCGGGCCCACGCTCATCGTGCGGGCGACACCTCGGTCGGCGCCTGCGCGGCGAGCCAGCCTTGGAACGCGGCGAGCACCTCGGCGTCCTGGTGCGAGATGCCGGGGAAGGCGGCGAGGGCGATCACCTCGCAGCCCACGACGAGATCAAAGCCCCGCTCCTGGACGCCGGGGACAGGCTGTCGGCCGTAGATGCCCGCGCAGAGCTCGGCAATGGGCCGCGACAGGGGACGCCCCTCGAGCAGCTTCAGCGCCGTGCCCTGGCCGGGTCCATTCAGCGCGATGGCCTCCAGCTTCGCCGAGCACCAGGCCGCGCGCCCGCGCACCAGCGCCCCGATGGGGAGCTGCTCCTGGAGCTGCTCCAGGCGATCGAAGGTGGCCTGGTAGAGGGCCAGGCCTGCCGGGTCGTCACGGTCCACCGCGACCTCGGCGGCAGCGCGCAACGCGGCGAGATCAGACTCCCGCCGGACCTGCCCGGCCAGCGCTTGCGCCTGGTCGGGCGAGCCGATGCGCCCCACGCAGGTCGCGGCGCTCGCGCGAACGTCCGGGTCCTCGTCCCGCGTGAGCCCGGCGCACAGCTCGGCGTTGTCCGCCCCACCGAGGGCCACGGCGGCGAGGGTCGCGGCCTCTCGCGCCGCAGCGCTGGTCGAGCGAGCGGCCTCATCCAGGATCTCCGGTCGGGCGACGCGCAGGGCCTCGGCCTCCGGGTCGTCGGCCGCCACGAGGTGGACCAGCGCATTCCCCCAGACGGCCGGATCGGCGCTGTCGCGCACGCGCTCGCGCAGCGCCGCGTCGGCCTCGGGGCCGGGCGCGATGGCGAGGAGGCGCGCGGCCATGCGTCGCACGGGCGGCAGCACCGATCGGGAGCCGCGCGTGAGCGCCGGGACGTCGTCCGCGTCGACCGCGGAGCCGAACTCACCAAAGGAGACCAGAGCGTCGGTCAGCACGATGCGGACGACGTCCAAGGCAGGCCGCGCGAGCAGTACCAGCGCGCACGCCATGGCACCGACACGCGCCCACCGTCGCAGTCCACCCTCAGAAGCCATACGGATACATGGCCTGGTTGATCAGGCTCTGCTCGAAGAGCCACATCTCGTAGGACATCTGGTCCTTGAAGTTCTGGATGGGGTCGGTCACCCACTCCTCGAAGTAGTGCTCCCCATAGCTCGTGCCATAGTCCCAGCCCAGTCCACCCGCGACCTCCGCGAAGTAGTGGTCCTCGGCGCTCTTCTCGGCGGCCGCCTGGTTGTCGTCGCTCCACTGCGGCACGGTGTTGTAGGCAGCGTAGCCCGTCTCCTTCAGCGTCGCAGGGTCCACCTTGCCGTCGATGACCGACTGGAGCTCGGCCCAGCTCGTCCCCACGGACTCGGCGGTGCGCAGGCGGTTCTCTTCGTTCTCGTCGTCGTTCCAGTGACCATCGCCGCGCGCCACCCAGCTCTCGCCGTCCCCGTCGCTCACCTCGACGCCGCCCGCGTTCCACTCGTCGTGGACCGTCTTCACGAACAGGTTCGCGGTCGTGCCCTCGCCCTGCCAGGCGTCCATCGCGCTCGCAGCGGCGGGCCAGTCCCATTGGCTGAATGGACCGGTCTCGTTGTAGCCGCTTGCGTCCATCACCCCCTGCTTCTGGAAGTTGTGGCCTCCGGCATGGCGATCCGTCAGGTAGTGCATCGCGCACGACTCCATCGCGCGCAGGTTGTTGAGCGCGGCCTGCTTCTCCTCGGCCGACATGTTCGCGCCGTTGGTCGCCAGGCGCTGGGCCTCCTGGAGCGCCATCTCGTGAAAGGCGGTGTAAGTCCCCATGTTGTTGTCGGTGCCCGACATCGTTGGGCCGCTGAAGTGGTTGTCGTTGCGGGCAGCCATGTCGAGGTAGCCGAGCTGCTCGAAGGTCTTCGTCTCGCCGGTGACGGGGTCGGTGTAGTCGAAGGTCTTGCCCTCACGTCCCTCAAGCACCTTCTCCCACTCCCCCGGCATGATCTCGTGCCCACGGCGCTCGCGCGCCAGAAGACCCTGGAGCCCCTTGAGTTCGTTAGGGCTGGCGGTCATGAGCTGCTGGAAGCTGGCGCCCGCGTTGAAGACGCCGTTCTCGTCGTAGACGCCGTAGAAGTCTCCCATCAGCGCCGTGATCTCGCCTGGCGTGAGCTCGACGGCGCTCTCGCCCTGGCCGATGGTGATGGGCTTCGAGGGATCGAGCAGGCCAGCGGCCTGCTCGCCAGTCTCGACCTGATCTGGATCGCTGCTCGCGCTCAGCCGTCGCAGGGTGCCGTCCACGGCGTCCTGGTGCTCGGACGACTCGTAGCGGTGGACCCGCGCACGCCCGCCGGTCGCGGCCTTGAGCTTTGGCGCCGGGCCGCGCATGCCGCCCTCGACGTATTCGGCGAAGCGTTGCCGCCCGACTGGGCCGCGAGCACGGGGTTCCAGCCTGCGCCGGACGGTGGGGCGTTGGCAGCGCCGGAGGCTGGGGCCTCCAGGTGAGGAATGGGGAGACGCGATCTTGACATCGGGGACCTCACACACCTTCAATGCAAATCCAAGCACCCAAATCCTATCTGACCCCTCTCCGAAAACGAAGCCCTTGTAGGACCGCGGTCTGATGGCGTCGGACTCCGCGAAGAAGGCGCCGGCCCGTAGCCCAGGTCCTGCCCGATCTCGGCGCCCCCGTCACCGCGCGCCCCTCGACCGAGCTCCCCTCCTCGGCGGAGCCGGCGAGCAGGTAGTGCAGCACGCGCCAGTCCTTTTGAAGGTTGAGCAGGTCGCCGGCGCCGTCCACGGGAGCGCCCGCTGCGTGGCCACCAGCCCCAGAGGCAGCCGAGGCTGTCGGCCAGCATCGCGTCGAGGTCGCCCGCGGACGAGAGCCCACCGGCGACAAGGCCGGCCAGGGACCGCTGAAGGGTGAGCTCGGCGACCAGAGCTGGCTCGCGCCTCAGCCGCTCCACGAGCGCAGCATCCACCTGGAGCAACAGGGCGTTCATGCTCATGGAAGAGCATGCTGTCCTCGCTGCCGGCGGACGCGCTACTTCAAGACGAAGTTGTTGATCACCTGCACAATCACACCCAGGATGGAGATCCCCGCGATCAGGCCCGAGCTGGCCGGGACCAGATACTCGCTGGCGTTCTTCGGCCAGCGCCAGGACCACAGCGCGGCGATCACCGCGCCGAAGAACAGCGAGAGCGGGTACTGGAAGGGCAGCACGAAGCCCAGGCCGATGCCGGTCGCCGAGGGCACCCAGCTGCGGTACTTCCCGGCCGCCTTCTCCAGCAGCACCAGGCCCGCGCCGATGATCAGCCCGACGACGATGGCCCGCGCGTGCATCTCGTGCAGGTTGCCGATGCCGTGCTGGAAGACCTCGGCCACCGCGCGCCAGGACTGCGCCGCCGGCGCCGGAAAGGCCGGGGCCTGGGTCTCCGTCCCCATCACCGCCGTGGCGTCGGGGATGAACAGGTAGAAGCCCATGACCGTGGCGATGGTCCCGGACACGATGCCCGCCGCCTGCGCGACGAGCTGGCGGCGCGGGTTGGCGCCGAGCAGGTAGCCGCTCTTCAGATCGTTCAGCAGGTCGGCCGAGGCGCTGGCGGCGCCCGCGGTGATGCCGGCGGTCATCAGGTTGGCCGTGGCGTTCTGCGGGATGAGCACCCCGTAGGTGAGCTGCATGATCTTGCCCATCGCGCCCGTCGGCGTGAAGTCCGCCTCGCCGGTGGCGCGCGCGGCGACCAGGCAGAGCGCGAACGTCATGAGGACCGCCAGGACGCCGTAGTAGTAGGGCACGTCGAACCAGCCATGCGCCAGGAAGACGACGGCGCCGCCGGAGACCAGCACCCCGGCCGCGAACCAGGAGGTGGGGACCTCGACGCCGTCCGTGGTGGCGTCCTTCTGACCGCCGCCCAGGCCTTTGAAGGCGCGCGCGATGGTGCGCCACTGAAACGCGAACGAGAGCAGCCCGCTCGCCACCATGATCGGCGCCCCCAGCCAGAGCCCGACCTCCTTCCAGGCCTTCGCCGCCTTCGTCACGCCGTAGACCACGTCCCCCTTCGGGTTGGTCCAGCCGTACTCCAGGCCCGCCGGGCCGACCAGATAGGCCAGGGCCAGCGCGCCGAGCAGCATCCAGACGCCGGTGCGCAGGCCGACCAGCGCGCCCGCCGCCACCATGACCGGGTTCATGTCCCAGACGAAGCCCCAGTCAGAAGGCTTGAGCGGCACGGTCTGCCCCTCGACCACCTTGGAGCCGCGCGCGGGGAGCCAGTCGAAGAGGTTCAGCGTCGCGGCGACCAGCGGCTCGCGGACGGTGCTGGTGGTGCCGTCCGCGTTCTCCACCACCTTCTTCACCGTGTTCATGTCGATGAGGGGCGGAAACAGGGCGCCGGCCAGCGCCGTCCAGAGCAGCACGCGCGCCTTGCGCACCGCCTCTCCGCCCGCGGCGTAGAAGGTCTGCAGGGTCACGGCCGCCGCCGTCCCGGAGGGGAAGGTCAGCCGCTCGCGGTTGATCAGCGACCGCTTGATCGGGATGGCCAGCGAGACGCCGAGCAGGGCGATGGCCGCCGTCCAGGAGGCCATCAGCGGCCAGGGCATGTGCTCGCCCTTCGGGTTGGCCTCGGTGACGGAGAGCATGAGCAGCGCTGGCAGCGCCGAGACCATCGTGCTGCCGGTGGAGTAGCCCGCGGCCGAGGCCGTGGACTGCATGCAGTTGTTCTCCAGGATGGAGAGCTGCGAGCGCGCCAGCCCGGCCTTCAAGGCCACGTTCCACAGCACGAAGGACATCACGCAGGCGGTGATCGCCACGCCGACGTGGATGCCCACCTTCAGGCCCACGTAGAGGTTGGTGAACGCCAGCAGGAACCCGAGCAGCGAGCCCATCAGGATGGCGCGCCAGGTGAGCTGCGGCGCATTGTCCCCGCGATAGGCGTGCTTGTACCACTCCTCCTCGCTCATCTTGCCGACCTCGGCCGGCGAGAGGGTGAGCGGCTGGCTCGCGGCGATCTCTTCAGGCGTCGATGCGGGTCTCTGGAAGAGCGACACGGGGTCACCTCGGCGATTCGAAAAGACCGGGGGTTCTATTCATAGATCGGCCCCAGCACCAGCCGGGGATCGGGATATCGTCGCCGCGCCTCCTCGCGCTCGGCGAGCGTGACCGCGCCCGGCAGGTCGGGCACCAGCGGGCGCTCCCAGCAGAGCTGCAGATGGACGTGGGGAGGCCAGCCGCCGTTCTCCTCGGGCTCGCCCAGCCAGCCGAGCACCTCGCCCGCGCGGACCCGGCGGCCGACGGGGCTGCGCGCGAGCGAGGCGCGGGAGAGGTGGCCATAGAGCGCGTAGAGGGTGCGATCGCCGAGGGCCTGCGCCGTCACCAGCGTGGGCCCGTAGTCGCCCGGCTGGGCGTTGTCGCCCGCCAGGATCACCTCCGCGTCGGCGAAGCTGTGGACGGCCACCCCCGCGGGCCCGCCCAGGTCCACGCCCATGTGGACGCAGCGCCCGCCCGAGAAGAGGGCCTGCGTGTAGATCCCGCGCACCTCGTCGTAGCGCCCGACGCTCCAGGGGCCGACGCCCGCCGGGTGGGCGCCGCTCAGGTCGAGCACGGGTGCGTCCGAGGGGAGCATCAACACAGGGTGGTATCGCATCTGAGCTGCGTTTGCCTTCACTCCGCCCCTCCTCGCGCTGCAACCGTCAACAGAAGCACACCATCGCCCTCGTCGAAGGTGCGCTCGGAGACCACCCAGGGTTGTAGCTGCCGCCGCAGCTCGGCCAGCCCCTCGGCCTCATAGGCCCCGAGATCCACCGCCACCCAGCGCAGCCCGGCCTCCACCAGCCGGTCCAGGCCCTGGCCCCGCGCCCGGTCCGCGCGGGGGTCGTAGGCGCCGGGCGGGATGGGGTTGCCGGTCAGCCGGGGGTGGGTCAGGTCGTCCCA
>CAZKWG010000367.1:0-7933 GCA_964556105.1 uncultured Enterobacterales bacterium
CCTGATCTGGAGCTGGACGGCCGAGGACGGCGAGGTCCACACCCGTGGCCTGAACGCCCGCGCGCTCGAGGGGCGGGGGGCGACGGTCGAGTCGGCGTTCTCCTTCCTCTTTCGTGGAGAGCTGGTGGACCAGGAGGGCGCGACCGTGCCGGTCGTGGGTCGCTTCGTGGGGTCGCGGGCCTGAGCGCCCCCTTCGGGCCGTAGATCGAGAACAGGTGTGCGGTATTCAGCATTGGTGAAACGCTTTTCTCGAACGGCCTTTCTGTGGTGCAACTTGGCCGCATGATCGCGGGATCGCGTGCTACCCTGGGCCCAGGAGCGGCACGATCGGCGACACCGCCGGCGGCCCGTGCGCGCTCCGAGGTGCGGCGATGTTCGATCAGGCCCGGCAGACAGGTCCCGTCCCTACTTCGCAGCGCGCTCCCAAACGCCTGGGCGCCGATCCGCTGCTGACGGACCCGCTCGCCGGTCAGGAGGAGAGCGGGCAGCTCGAGGATCCGCTGCTCTCGAAGCCGAAGATGCCGCCTCCACGTCTTGGCGGAGGGGGCCCCCCCGACGAGAGCGCCCCGAGCGGGCCGCCGCCAGGACCACCCCCCGGCTCGCTGCCCGTCCTGCACGGGGGAGGGCCACCTCCGCTGCCCTCGCCACCTCCTGGGGGGCGCCCGGGTGGGAGAGGGCCTGGCTCGCTGGACAACCCGGTCCACTCCCAGGGCTCGACCAGCACGGTGGGCGGCGGCAGCGACCTGCTCCGCGGCCTGATGAGCAGCCCCGTGACGCGGCTCGTCGCCCCGACGCGTCCGGAGGAGGAGCCGCGACCGAAGGCGCCGCCTCCGCTGCCCATGACGGGCAAACGAATTCAGGCCCCGCCCGACCTGGCGCCCAAGGACACGGCGCCCAAAGACGGGGCGCCCAAGGACACGGCGCCCAAGGGCACGGCGCCCAAAGACGGGGCGCCCAAAGACGGGGCGCCCAGGCAGACGGAGCCGCTGAACAAGGACCCCAGCACGGTGCCCCCGCAGGTGGGCGGCGACGGCTCCAGCCCGGAGCTCTCCAGCCCTGAGCTCTCCACGCCGCCGACCCTCGACCCGTCTGGGGGCGGGGACGAGATCGTGGACACCCCCGGATCGTCGGGGCCGGTCCAACCTACGGAGATCAAGCCCACCCCCGATGACGGCCTGGCGCCCGTCCTGGTCGCGCCGCCTGTCGACGGCGGGATCAGCCCGTCGAAGGACGGGTTTACGGTGGACGTGACGCGCGCGAAGGACCCAAGCACCTTCCTGGGCAGCCACCCCATCTACCAGGCGTTCAGCTCGGGCAAGCTGCCCGAGGGGCAGAAGAGCGAGGTGCAGAAGACCCTGGACACAGCGAAGTCCAAGGTTCAGAGCACCTCGGACGGCGTCCTGGGCCAGCTTCAGAACGAGAAGAACACCGCTCAGACAACGGAGCTGTCGGCGAAGAAGAGCGGCGAGGACGAGAAGACCCGCGCGACCGCGCTGAGCGAGCAACAGAAGCTCCAGGCTCAGAAGACCTCGAACGTCGAGAAGGGGCTCGCCACGCAGCAGGGCAAGGTGCAGGAGAACACCACCCGCTCGACCCATCAGGGTCAGATCAACGGCGTGCAGAGCACGGCGACCCAACAGATCCAGTCGAAGGAGCGCAAGCTCAACCAGGACAAGAACGCCCAGCTCAGCCAGGCCCAGCGGCAGGGCGATCTGCTGAAGAACGACGCCAAGGCCAAGGCGGGCGACGCGCAGACCAAGGCCGGCTCGCAGTCCCTGTGGGACAAGGCCAAGAACATGGCCAGCAACACCTGGGACTCCATCAAGGCCGGCGCGAGCGCGCTCTGGGACAAGGCCACGAAGCTGGCCGGCGACCTGATGGACAAGGCCCGCAACCTGGTCAACCAGTGGACGGCGCAGTTCCAACGTTGGGTGGCCGAGCGCAAGGCCGCGCTCAAGGCGCAGATCGACCAGATCAAGGCGGCGCTGAACAGCGCGCTGGAGAAGGTCAAGGCCTCGGTGGCGGCGAAGTGGCAGGAGGTCACCACCAAACTCAAGCAGAAGTTCCAGGAGATCAGCAAGGTGGTCCAGGAGACCTGGGCCAACGTAAAGAACAAGGTCACCGAGACCGTGACCAACGCATGGGAGTCGGCGAAGGCGCGCGGACGTCAGCTTCGAGACGGGCTGGTCAGCGGCGTGACCGCGGTGTGGACCGAGGTGACGGACACCTTCGACAGCATCCGCGAGGGCGGCGCCGGCCCGTCGCCGGAGAAGGAGCTCTTCCTCACGCCCGAGGAGCGCGCCGACTGGATCTTCAAGGCCGTGCGCGGTCTGGGCACCAACGAGACCCTGCTGCTGCGCTGCCTGAACGGGACGCCGTCGGAGAACGCCGAGGTCGCCAGGATCTTCAAGTCCAAGTACAAGATGGACCTGGCCGCGGTGCTGCAGAGCGAGCTGAGCGGCAACCAGCTGAGCCAGGCCAGCGAGCTGCTGACGACGGGGAAGGTCTCGCTCGGCACGCGCATCGAGCGGGCGCTCGAGGGGTGGGGTGGAGACGGCGACGCCATCGCCTCCATGTTCGAGAGCGCCACCGACGACGAGCGCAAGGCGTTCATGCACGATCCGAAGTACGCGGAGATGCGGACGCGGATCATCGCGGAGGCGGGCCTGGAGGTGTTCAACCGCCTGAGCTCGGGCGCGGACCTGGACGGCAAGCTCCTGCAGAACGAGAGCGCGCTGGTGGCGAGGCTCGTGCACCGCGGCGCCGGGCTCGGGACCGACGAGGAGGGCACCTACAAGGACCTCACGGACTTCGCCAAGAAGAACCCGGCCCTGGCGAAGCAGCTCGCCGAGAACAAGGACGGCGAGCTGTACAAGGCCCTGGCCAACGAGCTCTCCGGTCGCGATCTGGACAAGGCGCTCGGCGTGCTGAAAGGCGGCGGGACGCGCAGCATCGACGACGTGATGGACAGCGAGACGAAGCGTTGGTTCGCCGACGAGGACGGCATCTTCAAGGCGCTCACGGATATGGATCCCAAGGAGCGCGAGGCGATCATCAAGGACCCGGCGCGGCGGGACAAGCTGCTGGGTCAGCTCCGCGCCAAGCTCAACGACAGCGAGTACGCCAAGGCCGTCGCGCTGCTCGATCGCGGCAAGCAAGGTGGAATCGACAAGATCGACGAGGAGCTCAAGGGTTGGAACACCGATGATCGCGTCGTCCTGGACGCCGTCATCGGCATGGACGCGGGCGAGCGGTCGAAGCTGAGCGCCGACAGTGAGAAGCTGGCGATCCTGAAGAGCGGAATGAGCGTGGACAACTACGCGCGGCTCCTGCTGCTGCTGGGCCAGCCCCAACCCAATGACGCCGGGATCGCGGCGGCCAACAACCGACGCCTCGCCGAGACGATCATCGACGGCGCCGACCACCTCCTCGACGCCAACGAGGATCAGGTCTTCAAGGCCGTGCTGGACGCCCAGGCCCTGGCGAAGAAGCACCCGCCCGAGGCCAACCTGCTGGAGATCCTCGCCATCATCAGCAAGTCCGGCAAGGTCCCGCGGATCGTGCCCGCCTACGCGCGCATCTACGCGGCCCTCGAGGGCAAGGCGGAGCTGACGAGCATCGATCGGCTGAAGCAGTCCACCGTCGGCGCGGGCACCGATGACGCCGCCATGGTCGCGATGATCGACGACCTCTCCGGCAAGGACCTGCTGGAGCACTGGAGCAATATCGGCGAGTATCGGGCCATCCAGAGCGAGCTGAAGGACGCCCTGGCGTCGAAGGACGACAAACGTATCGCCGTCGCCCAGCGCCGCTCTCGCGAATTCATCCTGGACGTGAACAAGAGCGTGCTGGCGACCATCCGCGGCGACACCGAGGGCAAGGATCGTACGGACGTCCTGGCGAAGCTGCGCAAGAAGCTGCGCGACGCCGCCCAGACCGATCCCGAGTTCCAAGGCGCGCTGGGTAAGACCGGCTTGAAGCTGAACGAGCTCGATCTGGAGAAGATGGAGTATTTGCAATCCAACGAGGAGATGGACGTCCATCGCCGCGAGGGTGAGACCTATTCGGTCAACGATCTGTTCTCGTCCAAAGGCAAGCAGACCGATGACGCGCACGGCGCCTACATGGGCACGCTGCGCAGCAACATCCAGTCGGTCGATCGCGGCCAGATGAGCGTCAAGGACGCGGTCGCCGGGACCAACACGAAGCAGGGCGAGTTCGAGGAGCGCATCCAAGCCTACAAGGACATGAAGTCCTTCGCCGCCAACGTGGTCGCGGCTGTGGTCGGCACGATCGTCGCGGTGGTCACCACCATCCTGACGGGCGGCGCCGCGGCGGGCTTCTGGGCGGCGGTGCTGGCGGGCGCGCAGGTCGGCGCCTACTCGGCCATCGCGGCCGTGGCGGTCAAGGAGGTCATTCAGGGCGGCAGCTACTCGGTGGTCGAGGAGGGGACGGCGGAGGTCCTGCTGGGCGCGGTCACCGGCGCGATCGGCGGCGGGGCCAAACAGTTCTTTGGTGGCCTGAAGAGCCTCGAGACGATGAAGGGAGCTTTCGACACGAAGATGGTCAAGGTCTTCGGGTTCCTCGGCCCCGGCAGCGCGGGCAAGCTCAGCGGCGCGATCGCGTCCAACATCCCGAGCATCCCGGAGTCGCTGGTGAACAACGTCTCGAGCACCGTGCTCAACGGGATGATCACCCAGGAGGGCTTCTTCCGCACCGGCTGGGAGGGCGCGTCCGAGAGCATGCTCCCCGCCATCGCCGGCAGCGTGGGCAAGGACATCCTGGTCAACACCATCTCGCAGGGCGTCCTCCGCTACTCCGGGCTGCACAGCGAGGGGCCGACCGGCAGCAAGCTGACCCACGGCCTGACCAAGGGCACCGAGCACCTCGTCGAGAGCGGCACGGATCTGGCCTACGACTACGCCGCCGCCGAGGGGCGGCTGTCGGAGAAGGACGTGATCAAGGCGCTCATCAAGATGACCATCAAGAGCGTGGACAAGACCGTCAGCGGCTACCAGAAGGCCAGCACCATGCTGTCCACGCTGAACACCGCCTCGGCGGACCAGCTCGTAGGCTTCCAGGGGATCACCCTCGATCTCGCCAAGAAGATCGTGGCCTGGCGCGAGGCCAACGGGCCGTTCAAGAAGATGGAGCAGCTCGACAGCGTGCCGGACATGCCGAAGGACGTGGCGGAGAACGTCTACAAGAAGAAGAAGGCGACCCCTCTGCCGCCGGGCGACGCCACGACCGGATCGCACGCCCCGCCGCGGCAGCAGACGCCCGATCGGGCGCCTCCCTCGGGGCCTCCCGGGTCCGCCTGACGGGGAGCCGGGGCGAGGCGCGCGTCGGGGCGCTCAGTCGCGCGGCCGCTCGACCAGCGCCAGGCCGGACACGCGGGACAGGGCGCGCGCCGCCTCGCGGACCACCGCGGCATCGTCGGCGCTGAAGGTGGCGATGCTCTCTCCGGAGCCCCCGCGCGCGCCCACCTCGAGGTTGAGCAGGCTGGACGAGATCGTCTCGCGCTGCGCGCCCTGTCCATGCCGAGAGCTGGCGCTGTAGGCGAGGAGCTGAATCTCCTGCCCCGCCGCCGCCGCGAGCGGCCGCCCGTCCAGCAGGAGCTGCCCGGGTCGGGCCTCCAGGCGGACCGGCGCGCGCATCCCCAGCCCGAGCGGGACCGCCAGATAGATCACCCCGAGCACCAACGCGGCGCCGAGCTGACCGGTGCGCCAGCCATGCTGGAGCGTGCCGTCCAGCTCGGTGTACGAGACCCGCGCCGTGTACACCAGCAGCGCAACCAGGATCGCCACGCCCACACCCAGCCCGAGATAGGGCCGCGCCAACGGCCACAGCGCGTCCGGCGGCCAGCGCCAGAACGCGTGCTCGCCCTGGAAGACGGCGCGCTCCGGGCTGTCCTCGACGAGGCGCCAGAGGGTCAGGACGGAGAGGGCGGTGTCGGCCATGCGGGGATTGTAGCGCGGGGCGAGGGTTCGACGCGAGCGCAGAGCGGGCTATCTCCAGCTTCATGTTCGACGCGGCGATCATCGGGGCGGGCTATGGCGGGCTGGGGGCGGCGCTGACCCTGGCGCGCGCGGGGGCGAAGGTCGTCCTCTGCGAGGCGCTCAGCTACCCGGGCGGCTGCGCCAGCACGTTCACCCGGCGCGGCGCCCGCTTCGAGGCCGGCGCCACGCTCTTCTCCGGCTTCGGCGAGGGCCAGCTCTTCGCGCGTTGGATTCGCGAGCTCTCGTTGGATGTCCGCTTCGATCTTCTGGATCCGGTGATCGAGCTGCGCGCGCCTGGGCTCACGCTGCCGGTCCCGCCGGATCGGGCGCGCTTCGTGGACGGCCTCTGCGCGATCGACGGCGCTCCCGTCGAAAAGATCCGGGCCTTCTTCACCGAGCAGCGTCAGGTCGCCGACGCGCTGTGGGCCCTCTTCGACCACCCCGAGCTGCTGCCTCCCTGGGACGCCGCCGCCCTCTGGGGCCTCGCCGGGCGCGCGCCCAGCCTGCTCCCCCTGGTCCGCCACGTCGGGCGTCCGCTGCGCAGCATGCTCGCCCGCCACGACCTGGAGGGCTTCGAGCCCCTGCGCGTCTGGCTGGACGCGGTCTGCCAGATCACCGTGCAGGCGGGGCTCGACGCCGAGGCTCCCTTCGCCCTCGCGGCGATGGACTACCCCTTTCGCGGCACCGGACACATCCACGGCGGCATCGGCGCTCTCGGCGCGGCCCTGCTCGGCGCGCTCGAGCAACATGGGGGTCAGGTACGACTGGCGCAGCGTGTGCGCTCGCTCCAGCGCGACGGCGAGGGCTGGACCCTGGACGTCCGCGGCGAGCCCGTGCGCGCCCGTCAGGTCTTCGCGAACCTGCTCCCGCAGGGCCTGCGCGGCCTGCTCCCGGCTGGCGCTGCCCTGCCCTCCCGCCTGGAAACGCTGGCCGAGCGGGTGGAGCAGGGCTGGGGCGCGGTCATGCTCTACCTGGTCGTGGAGCCTGCCGCCGTCCTACGGGCCAGCCCGCATCACCTGGAGATCGTGCAGGATCCCAGCCAGCCCTTCGTGGAGGGGAACCACCTCTTCTGCTCGGTGAGCGGCGCCGACGAGGATCGCGGCCCCGGCGGCGCGCGCACGGTCACGGTCTCCACCCACGTCGCCCTCGCGCAGCTCGCCGCCCTGCCCCCCGAGGAGCAGGGGCGCCGGGTGGCCGCCATCCAGGAGACCATGCGCGCCGGGCTGCGCCGGTTCGCGCCCGAGTTGATGGCCGGCGCCAGAGCGGTCATGCCGGGCAGCCCGCGCACCTTCGCCCGCTTCACGCGGCGGCACCTGGGCTTCGTCGGCGGCGTGCCGCGCCGGGCGGGCCTGTGGAACTACGACCCTGACACGATGTTTCCGCGACCGCTGCTGCCCGGCCTCTACCTGGTCGGCGACTCCGTCTTTCCGGGGCAGTCCACCCTGGCCGCCGCGCTGGGGGGCAGCCGGGCGGCCGAGCACGCGCTGCGCGCCGAGGCTGGCTACTGGTAGGTCTTGCCCTTCGTCACACCCTTGAAGGCGCCCGCCGCCTCGCCGATCAGCCCGCCATAGGTCTTCGCCTGGCCCGAGCCGTTGTAGTAGTAGGCGAAGGTCTCGTAGTCCTTCCGCTTGAGCGCCGCGAGCGCCTCCGGGTTGGCCTGGATGAACTTGAAGAGCCCGTCGAGCTGCTGGCGCTCGCCCTTGGCGAAGTCGTCGTACATCTCCCGCGCGGAGTCATAGCCGATCATCTTGTGGTTGAAGCCCATGATCTGCGCCAGCCCCATCGAGATGGAGTTGTAGGCCCCCGCCTCGTTCAGGCCCGCGGCGTACTGCAGCACACGGTTCTCCGCCTTCTGGTCGCCGTGGAAGCTCTCCCAGCCGCCCGGGCCGTCGCCCTTGAAGCGGTGCCCGGTCCAGGTCCGGTCGTTGTTGAAG
>CAZKWG010000368.1:0-7931 GCA_964556105.1 uncultured Enterobacterales bacterium
TCAGGCGCGCGCCCGAGGCGCCCAGCGGGTGGCCCAGCGCGATGGCCCCGCCGTGCACGTTCAGCCGATCGGGATCCATGCCCAGCTCGCGACCGCAGCCCAGCGCGACCGAGGCGAAGGCCTCGTTGATCTCGTAGAGGTCGATCTTCGACAGCGGCAGGTTGAGCTTGAGCAGCGCCTTCTGCGCCGCGGGCACGGGGGCGGTGAGCATGATGGTCGGATCCACCCCGGCCGTCGCCATGCTCACGATGCGCGCCCGCGGCTTGAGGCCATACTCTTTGACCGCGTGCGCGCTGGCGATGAGCACGGCGGCGGCGCCATCCGAGATCTGGGAGGAGGAGGCCGCGGTGATGACGCCGTCCTCCTTGAAGGCGGGCTTCAGCGAGCTGAGGCGCTCCAGCGTCGTGTCGCGGCGGATGCCCTCATCGTGCTCGAAGCGGCGCGTGCCGCCCTCGACGGGCACGTCCATCGGGACGATCTCGTGGGCGAAGGCCCCTTGATCCTGGGCCTCGGCGGCGCGCCGATGGCTCTCCAGCGAGAACGCGTCGAGCTCCTGGCGGTCGAGCCCGTAGCGCTGCGCGACGAGCTCGGCGGAGATCCCCTGCGGCACGATGGTGTAGCGCCAGCTCATCTCGGGAGAGGGCATGACCATCTCGCCGTTCAGGAACATGTCGGAGGCCATGGGCACGCGCGACATGGACTCCACGCCGCCGGCGATGACCAGGTCCTGATAGCCGCTGGCCACGCCCATGGCGGCGAAGTTGATGGCCTGCTGGGAGCTGCCGCACATGCGGTTGACGCTCACGCCGGTGACGTCTACCGGGAAGCCCGCCAGCAGCGCGGAGACGCGGCCGACGTTCAGGCCCTGCTCGTGGACCTGCGTCACGCAACCGTAGATCACGTCCTCTACCAGGGCGGGATCCAGGCCGTTGCGCGCGATCAGGGCGCGCAGGGGGACGGCGCCCAGCTCGTCCGCGCGAACCCCGGCCAGCGAGCCCTTCTTGCGCCCCACCGGCGTGCGCACCGCGTCGATGATGTAGGCTTCGCCGCCCATGGGGACCTCCCTGAAGTACGCCAGGGGACTATCTCGCGCCAGACCCCCAGGCTACCGGCCCCCCGGCCACCGGCCGGCTTGCCCCTCGGGCCACGACGCGGTAAACCTGCGCTCCGCATGCGCCCGCCTGGGCGCGTCTCGAGGCGACGACGAGGAGGGCTCCATGAGGACCGCGATGCTGGTGGCCGGCGCGATCTGCGCCGCAGCGGGTTTGATGACGGGTGTGCTCGGCGGTTTCGGGATGCCGAACGGCCAGGACACGGCGCTGCAGATCTCCAAGCTCGGCTACGACGGGCTGGACAACCTGACCATCTACCCGGCCGGCTACGTGGCCATCGGGCTGGTGATCACGGGGATCGGCCTCCTGGTGACGGCCAACGCGACCGCCTACAAAGAGACGGGCGGCTACTAGCCGCGCCGGTGAAGCGCTCCCCGCGCTCATCCCGGCGCTGGCGCCGGTCCCGGCCCAGGCTACGGTAGAAGGTCATGTCGATCCCGTCCCCCGCATGGACTCGTGGGCCTCGGCCCGATCTGGGCGTCCTTCCGGACGATCTCCAGGAGCGCCTGCGTCGCCTGGACGCGCAGCTCCGCGATCTCGCGCTGGGAGAGGGCGCGCCGCCGGGGCTGGACCTGGACCGCTTCCTCGAACCAGGGACGCCGCGCGTCCGCCCGCTGCTGGTGCTGCTCTCGGCCGCCACCGCCGCCGCCGCGCGTGGACCCGAGGCGACGGTCCCCCGCGACATCGCCACCGAGCACGTCGCGCTGGCGGTCGAGCTGATGCACGGGGCGGTGATGCTGCACGACGCGGCGCTGGGGCGCGAAGAGGGCCTGCGGCGGCGGGCGGCGCGGCGGCTGCTGGGCGGGGCGATGGGCCTGCTCGGGGCGAACCACCTCACGTTACGCGCGCTGGAGCTGGCGCGGCTCGCCCCCGCGCCCGAGGTGCTGGGCGATCTCGTGGAGACCATGCGCGAGGCGGCGGGCACGCACGCCCTCGGCCACGGGCTGCAGGGCCGACTCCCCTCGCTGACCGAGGGGCTCTCCTTGATCGAGGGGCACAGCGGGGCGCTCTTCTCCTTCGCCTGCCGGGCCGGCGCTCGGCTGGGCGGGGCCGAGCGGCCGGACGTGACGGCGCTGGGGCGCTACGGGCGCCATACGGGCGTGGCCTGGGCGCTGGCGGAGGATCTCTCGGCGCTGGACGGCGAGGGGGAGGAGCTGGTCCGCGGGATCGAGGAGCGCGCCAGCTTGAACCGGCCGCCGATGCCCGTGGTGATGGCGGGGCAGCGGGACGACGAGATCGGGCGTGTCTGGACGCGCCTCTGCCGTCGGCTGAACGGGGAGATCGCCCAGGACCTCGCCGCGCGTGTCCGGCGCGCGGGCGGCGTCAGCGAGGCGCGCCGCCGCCTGGCCCTGGAGAGCTGGACGGCCCGCAGCGCGCTGGCGACGCTCCCTCCCTCGCCCCCGCGCGAGGCGCTCGACCGCCTGGCGGCCGCGCTGGTGTGAAGCGTCTGGCGTCTTCGGCCGTCAGCGTGCATCAGAACGCGCTATGCTCCCCCGGCTATGCCTGCGCACACCTACTGCCGTCTCTGTGAAGGTGCCTGCGGTCTCGTCGCCGAGGGCGCCGCCGACCACCTGTCCGCGCTGAACCCCGACCCCACGGACCCCGTGTCCGAGGGCTTCAGCTGCGACATCCCCGCGCGCTCGATCACGGCCATGCGCCACCCGAGTCGCATCACCCGCCCGATGAAGCGCGTGGACGGCAAGCTCGTCCCCGCGAGCTGGGAGGAGGCGCTCGCAGACATCTCCGGGCGGCTCAAGGCGATCCGGGGGCAGTCCGGGCCGAGCAGCGTCGCGCTCTCGCTCGGGGAGTCGGCGCAACGCTCCGGGCGCGTGCTGGCGCGCGGGGTGGCCTTCGGCGTCGGCATGGGCACGCCGAACATCTTCACCAGCCTGGTCTCGGGGCTGGGGCCGCGGCTGCACATGACGGAGCTGATGCTCGGGCACCCGGCGCCCCTGCTCTCCGACCTCGGCCGCGCCCACTACGTCGTGCTGATGAACGGAGACCAGCGGCTCCACCACTGGGGCCCCGGCAACCTCGGCATGGGCCACGAGAAGCTGCTGGCGTTCTCGCGCAAGACCAAGGGCACGAAGGTGGTCGTCGCCGACCCGCGCAAGACCGAGCTGGCGGGCGCGATGGACCAGCACCTGGCCATCCGGCCGGGCTCGGAGCCCTGGTTCCTCATCGGCCTGCTCAGCGCGACGGTCAAGGGCGACTGGGGCGACAAGCACTACATCGACACCTACACCCGTCACGGCGAGAAGCTGGGCGCGGCCCTGGCGGCCTGGCCGGTGGACCGCTGCGCGGAGATCTGCGGGATCCCGGCGGCGCAGCTGAGCGGCGTGGGCCTCAAGCTCTCGCGCGCGGCGATGGCCGTGGTCCACCCGGGCCCCGGCACCTTCCAGAACGAGCACGCGGGCCTCGCCGCCTGGGCCTGGCTGGCCCTGCACAGCCTGACGGCCAACACCCTGCGGCCGGGCGGGCTCTACGAGCACCGCGGCTATATCGACCTGCACAGCCTGCTGGCCGCGCTGCCGATCGAGGGCGCCCCGCGGACGCGCGTCCACGGCTTCCCGCTGCTGACGCTGCAGGCGCCGCAGTCGGCGCTGACCGACGAGATCCTCACGCCGGGGGAGGGCCAGGTGCGCGCCCTGCTCTGCGTCTCGAGCGATCCCGCTGGCGATCTGCCGGGGACCCGCCGCGTGGCGGAGGCCCTGGGCAACCTCGAGCTGCTGGTCTGTCTGGCCCGCCACGAGGACGCGACCACCGCGCACGCGCACTGGGTGCTCCCCATCCCCCACCCCTGGGAGCGCGAGGACAACCACCTCCTCGACAGCGCCCTGCTGCCCGTGCACGGCATCGCGCGCGCTCCCGCCGTCTCCACCCCGCCGGGTGAGGTGCGGCTGGAGGAGGACATCCTGCGCGACCTCTTCCAGGCCGTGCGACCGGGGCTGCGCAACGCCTCCTGGGGCAGCCACGTCACCGTCGCCGGCAATCTGCTGGCGCGCGCCGACCTCGCCGCCTGGGAGGAGCGCCTGCTCAGCTTCGTGGACGAGGGCGCCAAGGACAAGCTGGCCAGCGAGCCCCACCGCATCCACGTCGGCGAGACGGATCGCTCGCTCTGGCGCGTCACGACCAGGGACGGGCGCGTGGACCTGCTCCCCGATGTGGTCGCCGAGCACCTCGCCCGCCTCACGGCGCCCGAGCGGGAGAAGGAGCGGCCCTTCGTGCTGCGCACCTCGCGTCAGGTCAGCCGCGCTCCCGATCGCTGGCACCGCGGGGCGGACGAAGATCCGGGCCTCTCCTTGCATCCGGACAGCGGCTTCAAGGAGGGCGCGCAGGTTCGTGTGGTGACCCGACACGGCGAGACCGTGGCGCGCGTGCGGCTGGACGCGACGCTGCGCGCCGACACGGCGGATCTACCGGCAGGATTCAGCGCCGACGCGATGGCCCTCCTGGGCGCGGGCCAGGTGTGCGCCATCACGGGCGCCTCCGTCCGCGACGGGCTGTCCTGCGCAGTGCTCCCCGCCTGAACCTGAATAGATGGCCGGGTCCGCCACTTCCTATGAGTGACGTTTTTCGTCACTTTCATCTCAATTGCACTACGCGGTAACCTCGCGACACGTTCATGCGGAGGTACCTGTGTCGCGCGCTCTCCTCTCCGTCTCGCTCCTCGGTCTGCTCAGCGGTTGCCCCACGCCTCCCACGGCCTATGAGAGCACCAGCTCGACCAGCACCACGGGTCAGCAGTCGTCTACGGGCCAGCAAAGCCAGCAGACGCAAAACAACACCATGATGGATCTGAGCCAGGTCACGCCTCAGAAGACCCAGGAGCAGATCAAGAGCGGAGAGCACGTCACGATCTCCGGGACGATCTCCGGCACCTGCACCGGCAAGGTCCGTATCGACGTGATCAGCGACGCGCCGCCGACCCCTGGCGCGCCGATGGGCCCGCTGACCAACCTCGATCTCGCGGCCGCGGGGGCCTACGCCCTGGCCGTGCCGACCGGCACCAGCGCCCGCCTCGCCGCGCTCTGCGACAACGACGGCGACAACAAGATCTCGGCGGGCAAGGACGGCATGTCCAAGCCCACCACGATCAGCGAGGCGAAGACGGACCAGAAGGACGTCAACATCACCATCGAGGAGATCCCGACGCAGCCCGCGCAGGGTGGCGGACAGGGTGGTGGCCAGGGTGGCGGCCAGATGGGCGGCGGCGGCCAGATGGGCGGCGGCGGTCAGATGGGCGGCGGCGGCCAGATGGGCGGCGGCGGCGGCCAGATGGGCGGCGGCGGCCAGATGGGCGGCGGCGGCCAGATGGGCGGCGGTGGCCAGATGGGCGGGATGGGCGGCGGCGGCGGCCAGATGGGCGGCGCTCAGGGCACCAGGTAGCCCTCGACCCTCGGCGCGCCGCGCGGCTCGGCGGCGGCGCGCTCACTCGGTCTGGGCGGCGCTCCCGCTCTGCGACGATCCCCGAAGGGTCGTCGCCTCGTCATCGTCGCCCCAGCCGGTCCCCGGCAGATAGACCACGTTCTCGAAGGGGCGGCTCTCGACCATCTGCGCCCGCGGGTTCGTGAGGAAGGAGAGGATCTCCAGCCCGCCGGGGAGCCCGTTGGCGGCCCGACCGAGCCCGACGCCCGCGATCCGCAGGCTGGCGCCGATGGTCCCGCGGTTGACGTTCAGGGTGCCCGTGCGCAGCCGCTCACGGAGCTCGTGCAGCAGCGGGTTCTCCAGCGAGGTGAACACGCTCGTCGCGCCGCGGAAGGCCGACTGGTTGTGCAGGCTGACGGCCTCCTCCCAACCGCTGACGCGGTAGACCAGGAGGATGGGCCCCGGCGGCTCCTCGTCCAGGAAGGGGTGGCCGTTCTCCCAGGCGACGCGCACGACCGCCGGGCGCGCGTAGAAGCCCTTCCGACCCCCGGGGCTCTCGGCCCTGCCCTCGACGAGCGCCGTGTGCCCGGCGCCGTTGAGCGCCCGCAGAAAGCGGCGATAGCGCGCGCGCTGGCTCTCCGAGATGAGCGGCCCCAGGAAGACGTCGGCCTCCGCGCCGTGCCCCATGCGCAGCATCGAGGTGCGGCGCACCAGCGCCTCGGTGAACGCGCCATAGATCCGATCCGTGACGAAGACGCGCGCGGTCGAGGTGTGGCGCTGGCCGCTGGAGAGGAAGGCGCCCACCATGATCTCGTAGACGGAGCGCTCGATCTCGGCGTCGTCCAGGACGATGGCCATGCCCTTGCCACCGCACTGCAGGAGCTGGGGCAGCTCCGGTCGCGACGCGGTGGCCTGGCGAATGGACTGGGCGGTCGTGTAGCTGCCGCTGAAGATCACGGCGTCCAGGCTCGTGTTCGCCACGAGACGGTGACCCACGACCGAGCCCGGCCCCTGCACCATGTTGAAGGTCCCGCGTGGCAGCCGGCAGCCGTCCAGCAGCTCGGCGATGGCCTGCCCGGAGCCCGGCACGTACTTGCTCGGCTTGAAGACCACGGCGTTTCCGCTGAGCAGCGCGGCGGCGATCTGGGTCGCCGGCAGCAGCAGCGGGAAGGTGTAGGGGGTGAGAATGCCCACCACGCCGCGCGGCAGACGATCGCTGCGCGCGCCGATGTCGTCCATCACGCGGGGCGCGAGATGGGAGATCCCGTCATCCAGGAACAGGTCGAGCGCGCGCGCCGTCGCCAGCACCTCCTGGCGCGTCTCCCAAAGCGGACGCCCGGTCTCGCGCAGCATCAGCCGAGCGAGCTTCTCCTGCGTGCGCGAGATCCCGTCCCGAAAACGTCGGATGGCGCCCGCACGATCGTTGAGCGAGATCCTCCGCCAGGTGCGCAGCCCGCTCGCCGCGAAGCTGACCGCCTCGTCGACGTTGGCCTCGGAGAAGGGGAAGCGCCCGAGGACGTCGTCGCGATCCCCCGGATTGACCCCGTTGATATAGCCATCTACACGCTCAGGCTTGAGGAAGGAGCCAAAGATGTAGTCGCCCTTGCGGAGGAGCGGGTCTCTTGCCTGGGGCACGGGGGACGCCTCGAAGGTGTGCGGACGAAGTATAGCCCGAGGCGGCGTGCGCTGCGGGGGGCAGCCCGGCGCGTTACGTGCGCGCGTCCAATCCGTGACGCCGCGAGGTCGCCGTGCACAACGTCCACAATGATGTCCTTCAGTGCGTCGGCAACACGCCGCTCGTGCGCCTGAACCGCCTCGCGGCCGACCTCCCGTCGACCCTCTACGCCAAGCTCGAGTACATGAACCCGGGCGGCTCGGTCAAGGATCGCATCGCGCTGCAGATCATCGAGGACGGGGAGCGCACGGGCCTGCTGAAGCCGGGCGGCACCATCGTCGAGGCCACCAGCGGCAACACGGGGGCCGGGCTGGCGATGGTCGCGGCGCTCAAGGGCTACAAGACCATCTTCGTCCTGCCCGACAAGCAGTCCGAGGAGAAGCGCGCGGCGCTGCGCGCCTGGGGCGCCCGCGTCGTGATCTGCCCGACGAACGTGGCCCCGGAAGATCCGCGCTCCTACTACAAGACGGCCGAGCGACTGGTCGAGGAGACGCCGAACAGCTTCTACGCCAACCAGTACCACAACCCGTCCAATCCCGAGGCCCACTACCGGATGACCGGGCCCGAGCTGTACGCGCAGCTCGACGGCAAGATCGACATCTTCATCGCCGGCCTCGGCACGGGCGGCACGATCAGCGGCATCGGCCGCTACCTGAAGGAGCAGAACCCCGCGATCAAGGTGGTCGGCATCGACCCCGTGGGCTCGCTGTACTTCGACTATTTCCACACCGGCCAGCTCACCCAGGCCCACACCTACGTGGTCGAGGGCATCGGCG
>CAZKWG010000369.1:0-7930 GCA_964556105.1 uncultured Enterobacterales bacterium
GCGCGCGCTGGCCCAGGCGCGCGAGGGCCGTATCCACATCCTCGACGAGATGGCGAAGGTCATCAAGGCGCCGCGGACGGAGCTCTCCCGCTTCGCCCCGCGCATCACGACCATCCACATCAAGACCGACAAGATCCGGGACATCATCGGCCCGGGAGGCCGCACCATCCGCGGCATCCAGGAGCAGTGCGGCGTGCGCGTGTCGGTGGACGACTCCGGCAAGGTGGACATCGCCAGCACGGACGTGGCCGCGGCCGAGAAGGCCATGGGCATGATCCGCGAGCTGACCCAGGAGGCCGAGATCGGCAAGATGTACCTGGGCGTGGTCAAGCGGGTGGTGGAGTTCGGCGCCTTCGTCGAGATCTTCCCCGGCACCGAGGGCCTGGTCCACATCAGCCACCTGGCCAAGGAGCGCGTCGCCCGGGTCCAGGACGTCGTCCAGGAGGGCGATGAGGTGCTGGTGCGCGTCATCGACATCGACAAGGCCGGGAAGATCCGCCTGTCCCGCAAGGAGGCTCTCGAGGCCTCCACCGGGCTGTGAGCGAGGCGCTGCGCGTCCGGGTCCTCCCTCACGGGGAGGGCCTGCCGCTGCCGACCTATCAGACCGCGGGCGCGGCGGGGATGGACCTCGCCGCGGCCGTGGCGCTGGTGTTGGATCCCGGGCAGCGCGCGCTGGTCCCGACCGGGCTCAGCGTCGCCATCCCCGACGGCTACGAGGGGCAGGTGCGTCCGCGCTCCGGCCTCGCGCTGCGGCACGGGGTGACGGTGCTCAACGCGCCGGGCACCATCGACAGCGACTACCGCGGCGAGCTCTGCGTGCTGCTGGTGAACCTGGGGCAGGAGCCCTTCGCCGTCACCCGTGGCATGCGCGTGGCGCAGCTCGTGATCGCCCGTGTCGCCCGGCTCCCGGTGCTGCTGGGAGTGGAGGTGGAGCCCACGACGCGCGGGGGAGACGGGTTCGGGTCTACGGGCGTTTGACGCCGCTGAGCCAGGATTCTGAAGCTACAGCGCGTCCTGCCCAGGGATGTACTGCCCCGTGCCCACGTCGAGCTGCGTGATCCGCGAGAAGGCGTTCGCCTGGTCCGGGGTCTCGGCGCGCGCGCGCTTGCCGACGAAGCCGAACGCGGAGCCGTCCGGCGTGACCTGAAAGGAGACGCCGCTGTAGAGGTAGCCGTCGTCGGGCTCGCCCTCCAGGATGCTGTCCTGGTAGAGGATCTGGATCTCGCCGCTCGGGAGGACGGCGAGGGCGCTCAGGTTGTGCTCGCGCGGCGAGTCCGGCAGGGCGGGATCGCTGGGGCCGGACTCGGTGACGATGACGTGAAGCTGGTCTCCGCGCAGCGCGAAGCCGCGGACGACGCCACGATCCAGCTCCTGGATGGTCAGGACACGATCGTCGCTCAGCACGACCAGGCGCCGGCCGACCGTGCAGCCCGCGCAGAGCGCGCCGTCGGCGGGGACCTCGTAGACGACCGCGTCCCCGACCAGCCCGAGGCGCCGCGGCCGGCTCCAGTCCAGGGCCGTCGCCGCCGGGCTGGGCAGGACGGGCGTGCGCTGGCCCCCCAGGATCAGGTTCTCGAAGACATAGGCCTGCGCCAGCTTCAAGGCCGGGAAGTAGAAGAGGGCCGCGTTCGGCTCGAAGAGCTCCAGGGCGGCGAAGACGGGCGGATCGCTGTCGAAGAGGGGCGGGCGCCGCAGGTCGTAGCGTGGCAGCGTGCCGGGTCGGTTGGGGTCGGCGTTCGCGTCGCTGGACCAGGCGGCCTCCTGGTCGTTGACGCTCAGGTCGTTGTCCACCGCGTCCACGAGCAGACGCAGGTGCGTCATCGGGTTCTCGTGGGTGGCGGGGAAGTCGCTCAGCGCGATGCGCGCCTCGAGCTGATAGCCGCCGTCCACGCGGTTGAAGCGGATCTGACTGGAGCGGCAGCTCGCCTGGGCCTCCGTGGGCTGATCGACGGGCGCCGGCGCGCAGACGCCGGACCAGGTCTCGACGATCTCGGTGGCGGTGAGCGTGTACTGGCGGATGAAGAGGCGGCTGAGGCGCGCGCGCCGCGGCGCCTGCGCCAGAAGCCAGTCCGCGCAGAGCGAAGGGTCCTGGGTCGCGGCGCAGTCGGCGGGACCGGCGACCGGCAGAAAACCCAGCTCGCTGGCGTATCCGACGGGCGGGAGCTCCGGCGCGGGGAGGGCGATCCACACGGAGAGGTGGTCGCCGAAGAGCGGGTCGCCCTCCTTGGGGGAGAGCAGCACCCGCTCATCGCGCACGTCCGCGGCCAGCACCAGCCCGTCGAGCTGCACGGTCCACCAGAGCCGCGCCGAGAAGTCCTCGGGGCCGCTCACGGCCTCTCCCGAGAGCTGCTGCCCATCTCCCAGGGTCACGTCCGGCGGGCGCGTCCACTCGCCGAGCTCGCCGTCCAGGAGGAAGCCGGGCGGCAGCTCGTCCGGCAGGGTCTGGGTGGCCGCCACGGCGACAGCGTTCAGCAGGATCGGGAGAAGGAGCGCAGGCATCGCGGACAGGGTAGCCCCGATGGCGGGGGCCAGGAAAGGGGCTTACTCGGCGACGGTCTGAAAAGCCGCGAAGAGGGTCTCCTCGCCGTCGTTCCATGTCACCTGGATCTCCACCTCGTACTCCGTCTCTGGCTGGAGCGGCTCGGTGGGGACAAGGGCGATGGTGTTGAACATCGAGGCGTCGTTGTCTGGCGTCAGCTCGATGAAATCCAGCGCGCCGTCCGGCCCGACCAGGGAGGCCTCGCGCAGCACCAGCACGTAGGGGTTGGTGTCCGAGCCGGGCGCGCCGCTGGCGCTGACCGTCACGGTGATCGGCGGCCCCACATAGCCCTGGTCGGGCGCCGGATCCGGGTACTCCTCGTCGGAGTTGAAGCGCAGCGGCACGTCGATCTGCCCGTCCACCGGGTAGATCACGGCCTGCGGGGCGTCCGTCGTGAAGTCCGAGACGAAGGCCATGCTGCTGTAGCGGTCCTGCTGCCCGAAGCCGACCTCCCGGATGTCGGGGGTGACAAACGGGATGCGGTGGTAGACAGAGTTGACCCAGCCGTCCACGGCGCCGGACGGCCCGTAGCCCACCGAGACGACCTCGCTCATCAGCGTGTTGGCCGGCCAGTCGTAGCCCGCGCGCTCGGCGCGATCCCAGACCCACTCGCCGGTGTAGCCCTCGTCCCGGCTGTCCTGCTGGTGGGTCAGCAGCCCGTTCGTCGCCATGTACTCGGCGTGGCTCTGGGAGGCGATGTCCAGCGCAGGCTGCAGCTCGGCTGCGCCCAGCCCGAGCAACCCGCGGTAGCAGTTGGTGCGCTCGAGCCCCTCGCGCGCGTCGTCGGAGGGGTCATCATAGCCGAAGTCCAAGGTCTTGCAGCCGTCCTCCAGCGTGACGGGCGGCGCCTTGTCGCGGCCTTCGCAGGCCAGCAGGGTCAGGAGCGCGAGGAGCAGGGTCATGTCACCTCCAGGCGCGGCCATAACCTGCTCAGCGCGAAACGGTCCTTAGTGTGCGCGCTCCTGGGCGAGCACCTCGGCCTGCCAGCGCGCGACCTGCATCTCCAGCACGGGCAGGGTCACGGCGCCGCCCTTCAGCACCGCCGCGTGGAAGCCGGGCAGGGAGAAGCGCTCCCCCAGCGCCGCCTCGGCCTTCGCCCGCAGCGACAGGATCTCCAGCTGCCCCAGCTTGTAGGAGACGGCCTGACCGGGCCAGGAGATGTAGCGATCGACCTCGTTGTCGATGTTGTTCTCCGCCAGCGGCGTGTTCTCCAGCAGGAACCGTTCGGCCTGCTCGCGGGTCCAGCCCATCGCGTGGATGCCGGTGTCCACCACGAGACGGCTGGCCCGCCAGGCGTCGAAGGAGAGCATCCCCATGCGGTCGAGATCATCGGCGTAGAGCCCCAGCTCTTCCGCGAGGCGCTCCGTGTACAGGGCCCAGCCCTCCACGTAAGCCGTGGTGCCGAGGTGGCGCCGGAAGGCGGGCAGCATGCCCAGCTCCTGGGCGAACGCGATCTGCAGATGGTGGCCTGGCACGCTCTCGTGGTAGGCCAGCACCGCCGCCTCGTAGCGGGGGCGGGTCTCGGGCGCGTAGGTGTTGATGTAGTAGTAGCCGGGCGCCTCGCCGGGGATGGAGGGCATGTAGTAGGCGACGGTGGTGTAGGGCGCCTCGTAGTCCGGGATCGGGCGCACCTCGCAGCGGGTCGCGGGGAGCTCGCCGAAGGCGGCGGGCGCGGCGGCCTGCGCGGCGTCGAGGGCGGCCTGCGCGCGGGCCTCGACCTCGGCGCTGCTCGTGAAGTAGAGGGCCGGATCGGTGCGCAGACGCGCGAAGATGGTCGGGAGATCCTCGGTCCCGAACAGGCGCAGGCCCAGCGCGCGGAGCTCTGCGTGGACGCTCGCGAGCGCGTCCAGCCCCGTCTGGTGGACGGCCTCGGGCGTCAGCGGCAAGGAGGTGTGGCGGAGGATCAGCGCGCTGTAGCAGGCGCGCCCGTCGGGGAGGGCCGAGAGCCCGACCTGGTCGCCCTCGCGCGCGACGGGCAGCACGCCCTCGCGCAGCAGGTCGCGGAAGCGGGTGACGGCCGGGAGCAGCTCGGCGCGGGCCACCTCCAGCACCGCCGCCGCGTGCTGGGCCGTCTCCTCGCTCGACCAGCCGGGGTGGGGCTCGGCGGCCTTGACGACGATGAGCCAGCCCTCCAGCGGCGCGGCCAGCGCGGCGTCCATCATGGTCAGCGTGCGCCGCACAGACTCGGCGTTGGCGGTCCTTCCTTCGGCCAGCCCGCCGGAGAGCGTGGCGGTGGCCTGGTCGATGGAGCCCGCCAGCGCCCGGTATCGCGCCACCAGCTTCGCCCCGTCGGCGGGCGTGGCCGGCGCCTGCGTCTCGGCCAGCTCGTTCATCCACACCACGGGGTTGTCCCGCGCGCCCACCGACCAGCGCTCCATGTGGCAGGCGCCGGTGAGCAGGCTGGTCTTCAGCTCGTCCTGGAACAGGGCCAGCGTGTCGGCGTCCTGCGCGCTCAGCGTCGTCCGGTCGAGCCCATCGGCGCGCGCCAGGAAGCGGGCGAGCTGCTCGAGATCGGCGTTGGCGGCCTCGGCCGAGCGATCGGAGGCGCGATCGTCATAGCGATGATCGCCGAGCCGCGTGGCCCACTCCGGCCAGCGGGCCAGGGTCCACTCCCAGTGGTCGGAGAGGAGCTGGGCCAGTGGCGCGTCGGCCACGCCCGCGGTCGCGTCGGCGTTCATCGGGGGCTCCGGGGCGGGTCTGGGGGCGTGCGCGCAGGAGAGCGAGAGGGAGAGGAGCGTCGCGGCGAGCAGGGCTACGCTTCGACGGGCGCGCACTCGGGCTCCTCGTCGGTGAGCGTGTCGCAGTCGTCGTCCAGGCCGTTGCAGGACTCTTCGGCGCTCGGGTAGATCTCGGCGTTGCCGTCGTCGCAGTCGGCGCCGTTGGCCACGAAGCCGTCCGGCTCCTCGCAGGCGGTGGTCGTGCTCTCGGCGGACCCGTAGTCGTCCTCGTCGCCGTCGCGGTACCAGATCAGCGCGTCGGCCGCGTCGTCCTCGTCCTCGAAGCCGTCGCAGTCGTCGTCCACCTCGTTGCACAGCTCGGTGGCGGACGGGCTCACCGCGGCCAGCGTGTCGTCGCAGTCCGCGCCGCCCGTCGCGCTCGCCTCGGCGCCGTCATCGTCGAGGTCGCAGTCCACGGCGAGGCTGACGCTGACGACCACCGACTCCTCCAGCCAGGCGGTCTCGGTGCCGGTGTCCCCCTCGTCGGTGCCGATGGTCAGGGTCAGCGAGAGGGAGAGGCTGCCCGGATCCCACAGCAGCGTGTCGTCCACCACCGTCAGCGTGATGTCCGCGGTCTCGTCCTGCGCGATCTCCTCGTAGTTCTCGCCCTCGAGCTCCACCATCGCCGCGCCCGTGCCGCTCAGCTCCAGCGGCGTGACCCGCAGGGTGCGCGCGTCCAGGTTCAACACAGAGATGGTGGCCGTGGGCAGCTCGTCCTGGTCGTAGCGGACGCTGCCCAGGTCCACGCTGTCCGGCGTGATCCGGTAAGCGAGCGCCGTCTCGCCTTTGGCCGGCTCCTCACAACCCGAGACGAGCAGACCAGCGAACAACAACCCAAGATGGACACGCGTCATCTGTAACTCCTAGAGAGGCTCTTCCGACATCGTGCCGCCCTGCTGCAGGGCCGGCGCGTCGATGATCCCGAAGGTCGCGGGCGTGGGGACCTCGCGCGCGATGGCGACGATCTCCCGCCCGAGGAAGCTGGTCTCATACGACAGCAGCAGGCCCTCTTCCGACCAGCACAGCTCCATCGGGCCGGTCTCCGGCGTGAAGCTGGCGCAGCGGGCGTCCACCGCGCTCCCCCCGATGGTCAGGGTGCGCGCGCCGAGGTCGGCCGTCGCCCCGCTGGTCACCACCCCGGTCTCCGCCGCGAGCAGGAAGGCGGTGGGCTTGTCGAGCAGGAGCAGGTGGCGGCGCGGGTCGAGCAGATCCAGACTGGAGAGCGTGATCTCGCTGCCACGATAATACCAGGTCTTGATGTTGCCCCCCTCGGCGAGGGTCACCATCCAGCGCCGATCCGGCAGCAGGCGCGCCTCGATCTCCCGCAGCTGGCCGTCCTGCTCGATGGCGTTGCTGAAGGCCGGCGTCCCGCCCGCCTTGGCCGTCGCGCGGCTCTTGAGCGTGTGCGTCGCGCCCGCCACGGTCACGGTCAGCTCGGTCCAGGTCTCCAGGATGCGGACCTCCCCGCTGCTCGTCTGCAGATAGCGCAGGGTCAGCTCGCGCTTTCCGACGGTGGCTCCGTCGAGCTGCAGGTCGTAGACGACGCGCTGTTCGCCGGCCGAGGCGAGGCCACACCAGAGGAGCAGAGGGAGGAGCAGGGACAGCATCGCGTGCACCTGGGAGCCGAGGGGGAGCGTACGGAATCTAAGGCCCCGCAGGGCTGGGGTCCATTCCATCTCGGCCCAGCGGGTGCGACGCCGAGCGCCTATGCTGGGATTGACCCAGGAGGCGCCCATGTCCCGACCCATCACCCCCGCCACGCTCGAGCGCATCGTCCTCGCCGTCGCCGCCTCGCTGGGCGCCGCCGGCTGCGGCATCCCGCTGGACGGCTACGACGCGCTCCCCTGCGCCGACGACGGCCAGACGACCGCGCTGCTCTCCGGCCTCGCCCTGGCGGAGCCGGCGGACTACCTGGAGCTTCGCGAGCGCTCCAGCTGGGACACGGAGAGCCCCTGGGAGACGGTGGACAGCGCCGGCACCGCCTGTACCTCGGCCACGGACCTGGAGGCCTGCCAGGCCGCGCTGGAGGCGGCGACGGCGGAGACGGGCTTCCGCCTCGGCGAATGCCTGGATCTCTGCTCGGACAGCCTGCTGGTGGTCAACCGCGGCGACGCCGTTGAGGTCATCTCCGACCCGGGCGAGGTGCTCACGTTGCTCGGCAGCGTGGACACGCCCGAGGAGGCGGCGCTGGTGGTCGGTCTGGGCGGCTATCGGGTCAGCTGCGGCGAGGATCCGGGCGAGGGGGGCGTCCGCGCCGGCGTGGACGGCTACGAGGTGATCGCCACGGCCTACACCTCGATCTGCGCGCCCATCATCGTCGAGCGGTATCAGCTCGGGGTCTCCTCGGACGGGACGCTCACCGAGCTGGACTCCGAGGTGATCGGCCGCTCCTCCGCCTGTATCGGCCGTCGTCCCGGCGGGCTCGGGCGCGCCTGCCCCGCCGGCCGCGGTCTGGTCGGCGCCTGGCTGGGCAGTGTCGCGACCCTGGAGGCGGCCTCCATCCAGGCCTTCGACGAGCTCGACGCCGCGCTGGCCCTGCACGACGCCCCCGCCGAGCTGCGCGCGCGCGTCGCGCGGGCCCGCCGCGACGAGGTCCGCCACGCCCGCCAGATGGCCCGGCTGGCCCGACGGCACGGCGGCGAGGTGAGGGCCCCCGTCGTGCAGCCCGCGCCCC
>CAZKWG010000370.1:0-7928 GCA_964556105.1 uncultured Enterobacterales bacterium
TCGGCTATCCCTACGACCTGGAGTGGATGGAGGGCGGGATGCTCCTCCACGCCCCGCGCGTCGTTCAGGGGCTCCCCATCTATGTCGAGCCCTCGGCCGACTTCATCCCCTACCTGTACCCGCCCCTCTACTCCTGGGTGGTGGCGGCGCTCAGCATGCTGCCCGGGGTGGAGCTGACGCTGGGCCTGGGGCGCCTCGTCTCGGTGGTCGGCACGCTGGCCGCCTGCGGGGCGCTCGTCGCCGCCGCCCGTCACGAGCGCGCGCCCTGGGGGCTGGCCATCGGGGCCGCCGGCCTCTACCTCTCCTGCTACGAGGACAGCGGCGCCTTCTACGATCTCGTGCGCACCGACGGCCTGCTCATGGGCCTCACCGGCTGGGCCCTGGTGACGGCGCGGCGCGGCCAGGTGCGGACCGCCGGCGTTCTGCTCACGCTGGCCTACGCCACCAAACACACCTTCGCGCTCTTCGGCGCGCCCATCCTGGTCTGGCTGCTCTGGACCGAGGGCCGCGCGCTGGCCCTGCGCTTCGTGCTCTGGAGCGTGCTGCCCGCCCTCGCCTACACCGCCGTCATGCAGATCGCGTCCGGCGGCGCCTTCCTCACCTGGATGATCGAGGTCCCCTCCGTCCACGGCACGGTGGCGAAGCGCCTCTTCCCCGGCGCGCCCAAGGAGATCTTCCAGGCCCTGCCGTACAGCACGGGCGCGGCGCTGGCTGTCGGCCTGCTCTGGATGCGCCGCTGGAGCACGGGCGGCGGCTACTGGTTCGCCCAGGGGCTGCTGGCCCTCGCCCTCTGCGGCCTGATGCGCGCCCACACGGGCGGCTTCATCAACGTCCTCATGCCCGGCCACTGGATGGTCGCGCTCTGGGCCGCCCTCGCCCTGGGCGCCGTCGCCCGTCGCTGGCAGCACCCGCTGGTGCTCGGCGCGGCCGGCGCGCTGCTGGCCCTCCAGATCGGCCAGGGCCGCTGGAGGCCGCACCTCTTCCTGCCCACCGACGAGGACCGCGCCGCGGGAGACGCCCTGGTCGAGCGCGTGCGCGCCATCGAGGGCGAGGTGCTCTCGCCCTACGCGCCGTGGATCCCGGTCCTCGCGGGCAAGGACCCCTACTGGCACCTGATCGCGCTGTGGGACATCGACTACAAGCGTGGCCCGTACTTCAAGGCCTCGAAGAGCGTCGATCAGGCCATCACCGATCGGCGTTGGGCGGCGATTCTGGTTGGCGACGACGACAACCTGGGGCACGGCCTGAAGCGCCACTACAAAAAGCAGGAGCGGATCCGCTACAAGGCCCGCGCCTTCTACCCCAAGACAGGGTGGAAACGCCGCCCGGCCCACATCTACGTGCCGCTGCCGCCCGGCGAGGTCGGGGAGGCGGCGGACGAGGAGAAGGACCGTGGCGCGGAGGAGGACGAGCGCGCGCCCGAGCCGTCCGAGAAGGCGGATCCGATGGGTGGGGGGATCTGACCCCCACCATCACCGCCGCTTCGACGGCCCGAACAGGTCATCCAGGCTGCTCGGCTCGGCCGCGCCCCGCTTCGGGCGCCCGCCGCGCACGTCCAGCGGGTCGATCTCGTCCTTGACCGGCTTCGGCGCCGCTCGCCGTGGGCCCTGGCTCGGTCCCAGCAGGTCGTCCATCTCTGACCGCGCCGCGCTCACCGCCCGCCGTGGCCCGCCGCCGCCGCTCAGCAGATCGTCGAGCTCGGAGCGCGACTGGACGATCACCCGCCGGCCCGAGCCGCTGGTGTCGAAGAGATCGTCCATGCCCGTGCCGGTGTCGCGGGTGCGGACCTCCTCGCTCTCGCCCAGCTTCTGGCGCGTGCCGCGCCCGGACTCGGTGAGCACCCGGTCCAGGTCCGATCCCTGCTGAAACTGCTTCTGGATGAGCTTCGGCTTCTCGCCCTCGATCTTCGTGCGCCCCTTCGAGCGCGCCGTGTCGAGCAGCCCGTCCATCGTGCCGGCGGCGGTCTCGGGAGCGCTGTCCTGACCCTTGCTCATCGAGCGGACCCTCCCGTCACATCGCCCCGGTGTCGCCAGTGTCGGAGCCGCCCCCCACGGGGCTGGCGGTCAGCGTCAGGCGCAGGTCGAGCTGATCCGGATCGGTGTTGCGGATGCGCAGCTCGCCCACCGCCGTCGCGTCGGCGGCCAGGGTGCACTGCACGGAGAACTCCGCGACCTCCCCGGGCTGCAGCTCGATCTCCTCCATCGGCTCCATCGAGAACTGCCCGTCCGCGCTGCTGACGACGTTGATGTCGTAGACGCGCAGCGGCTCCTCGCCGACGCTGGTGATCTTCAGGTACTCGCTGGCCAGCACGCCGACGCTCAGGTCCGTCCAGACCAGCTCGCTCGGGAAGACCTCGATCAGACCTGAGTTCTGAGAGGTCGCGTTGTCCTGCGTGGACGTCTGGAAGCCCGTCTCGCCCTCGCAGGCGGTGAGCAGGGTGAAGGACAGGACGATGGCAGCGCGCATGGGTTCCCCTCTCTGAACTCACGATAGCGCGGTCGCGGGCGCTCGGGTATCAGGTTTCATGTCGAACGGGTCCACCAGAGCCTTCGGCGTCGAGCTGCCGCCCGAGCGCCTGCCGCGAACGCTGGATTTCATCATCGAGATCCCGAAGGGCGGGCTGGTCAAGCGCGCGCAGGACGGGCACATCGAATTCATCTCGCCCTTGCCCTGCCCCTTCAATTACGGATCCGTGCCGGGCTGGGCGGGCGCGGACGGCGACCCGGCCGACGTCATCGTGCTCGGCCCCCGCCGCGCGCGCGGGAGCACAGGAGCGCTGCCGGTCTTCGGGCGGGCCCGCCTGCGCGACCGCGGGCTGGATGATCCGAAGTGGGTCTGCGCCGAGACCAGGCCCTCGGACGAGGAGCTGCTCCTGGTGGACCGCTTCTTCGCCGTCTACGCGCTGGCGAAGCTGGCCTGGCAGCGGCGAAACGGCGAGAAGGTAGAGACACGCTACGCCGGAACGGACCGGCTCGAGGACGGCCGCCTGGTGGGCGCCCTCTCGGGCGGAACGGCCAAGGCCCGGTTTCGCCGAAAGCCCTGGCGCTGAGGCAGGAGGAGGCGGATGCTCCCACAGTTCTGGGACGAGACCCACAGCGCGCTGCGCGAGAGCGCCGACCGCTTCGTCGCCCGCCACATCCAGCCCCACGCCGCGATCTGGGAGGAGGAGGGCGCCTTCCCGCGCGCGCTCTACGCCGAGGCTGGCGCGGCGGGGCTGCTCGGCGCGGCCTACCCCGAGGCGTGGGGCGGCGGGGGAGGGGACCTGCTGCACGGCCTCGTCGTGACCGAGGCGCTGGTGCGCGGGGGGAGCGTCGGCACGGCGGTGGGCCTGGGCTCGCACGCCATCGCCCTGCCGCCCATCCTCGCCCTGGGGAGCGAGGCGCAGAAGCGGCGTTGGGCGCCGCCCGTCCTGCGGGGCGAGGCCGTCGCGGCCCTGGCCATCACCGAGCCAGGGGCCGGATCGGACGTGGCCGCCCTGCGCTGCAAGGCCGTCGCCGACGGGGACGCCTACGTCGTCAACGGCGCGAAGACCTTCATCACCAGCGGCGCGCGCGCCGACCTCGTCACCCTGGCCGTGCGCACCGGCGAGCCCGGCTACGCCGGCATCTCGCTGCTGGTGGTGGAGCGCGACACCCCCGGCTTCCGCGTCGGGCGGCCGCTGAAGAAGATGGGCTGGTGGGCCAGCGACACCGCGGAGCTGCACTTCGAGGACTGCCGCGTGCCCCGCGAGAACCTGCTCGGGGAGGAGAACGCAGGTTTTTACGGGATCATGGCCAACTTCACCAACGAGCGCCTGCTGCTGGCGGCGACCACCGTGGCCATCGCCCGCCTCGCGCTGGAGGCGAGCCAGCGCTACGTCCGCGAGCGCGAGGCCTTCGGTCGCCCGCTCTGGGGCTTCCAGGTCACCCGCCACCGGCTCGCGGAGATGGCCACCGCCGAGGCTCAGGCCCGCGCCTTCGTCAGCGTGGTCGCCGATCGCGCCCGCCGCGGCGAGGACGTCACGGCGGACGTGGCGATGGCCAAGAACGCCGCGACCGCCGCCTGCAGCTTCGTCACCGACGCCGCGGTCCAGCTCCACGGCGGCATGGGCTACATGCGCGAGAGCCTGGTCGAGCGGCTCTACCGCGACGCCCGGCTCTTTCCCATCGGCGGCGGGACCACGGAGATCATGAACGAGATCATCGCGAAGCGGATGGAGTAGAATCCACCCGACAGGGCCCTTCGCAATTCCCACTGCACCCCTCGGAGATGGTGTTACTCTCTTGGGGGGGGCTACCCCCGGAGGCAGCATGATCCGGTCCGCCATCAAGAGCAGCATCAAGAAGGTCATCGAGAAGGTCGCCGACAACGGCGCTTCTGCACAGACCGCGCCGCCGACCCCGCAGGCCCGCTCCAGCGCGCCCGCCGAGGTGAGCCCGCCGCGACCGGCGCCTCCGCCTCCCGCGCCCGCGCCGGCGCCCGCGCCCGTCGAGGCCGCCCCCGTCGCCGCCCGCCCGGCGCCGATGGCCCCCACCGATGACACCGCCGGCCCGGCCATCCGCCTGGAGGAGGTCCAGTCCATCCTCGACGACATGGTGCGCCCCGCCCTGCAAGGCGACGGCGGCGACATCACCCTGATCAAGGTCGAGGACAACAACATCTACGTGAAGCTGGTCGGCTCCTGCAGCACCTGCCCCTCGTCGATCATGACGATGAAGATGGGCGTCGAGGCGCTGCTCAAGGAAGAGTTCCCAGCCATGAACGAGCTCATTCAGGTAGACTGAGCGCGCCCGCGTCCCTGGGCCCCGCCCCAGGCCGCCCAGAGCGCTTCGGCGCCCTGCTGGTGAAGCGCCAGCGTCGTGCTCGTCCTGACCTCGTCGCGAGGAGGTGCGCAGGTCGTGCCGTCCCGCGCCTGGGTCCGCATCCCTATGTTGGCAGACGACGGTTGCATTACGCATGGATCATGGTCCGTGACGCCCCCGCCGCGCCCGGTTGACAGCGCCCCCCTGGGCGTGGAATCCTGCCTCTCGGTCATCTCAGGAGCGCCCGTGTCCCGGTTCATCCGCACCCATTGAATCCACGTCTGCCCCGGCGGTGCCGGGGCCTGAGGCTCCTGCGAACCTCCTGGTGCGCGGGCGCCAGGAGGTCATCATGTCCATCGACGTGCTCTCACGGCTCGAGCCTCATCTCGAGCCCGTTCGTCAGGCCGCCCTCGCGGTCGATCGCGACGGCGCCTTTCCCCAGGAGGCCATCGACGCCCTGCGCGCCGCCGGGCTGATGGGGCTGGTCACGCCCGAGGCCCATGGCGGGCTGGGCGGCGGCATCCCCGAGGCGGCGCTGGTCGTCGAGCGCCTGGCGCGCCTCTGCGGCAGCGCGGCGATGGTGGTGTGCATGCACTACTGCGGCGCCGCCGTGATCGCCGCTCACGGAGATGCAGCGACCAACGCCGCGATCGCCGCGGGCGAGCACCTCTCCACCCTGGCCTTCTCCGAGGCCGGCAGCCGCAGCCACTTCTGGGCCCCCGTCAGCACGGCCAGCCGCGTCGAGGGCGGCGTCGCGCTCGACGCCCAGAAGAGCTGGGTGACCTCGGCCCGCCACGCGAGCGCCTATGTCTGGTCGAGCCGGCCGCTCGAGGCGCAGGGCGCGAGCACGATCTGGCTGGTCCCGCGCGCTGCGGCCGGGCTCTCCGTCCCGGGGCCCTTCGATGGCCTGGGCCTGCGCGGCAACGACTCGGCCCCCGTCAGCGCGACCGGCGTGATCGTCTCCGAGGCGCAGCGTCTGGGGCCGGACGGCGGCGGCTTCGACGTGATGATGGGCGTCGTCCTGCCCATGTTCAACGTGCTCAACGCCGCCTGCTCGCTGGGCCTGATGGAGGCCGCGCTCGCCGCGTCGGCGAGCCACGTCGGCGCCACCCGCTACGCCCACCTGGGCAGCGCGCTGAACGAGCTGCCGACCGTCCGCGCCTACCTGGCGAAGGCGAGGATCCAGGCGGATATGGCCCGCGGCCTCTGGCTGGACACCCTCGCCGCGCTGGGCGCCGGCCGCCCCGACGCCATGCTGCGCGTGCTCCAGGTGAAGGCCGCCGCGGGCGAGGCCGCGCTCTCGGTGACCGACGCCGCCATGCGCGTCTGCGGCGGAGCGGCCTTTCGCCGAGAGCTGGGCGTCGATCGCTGCTTCCGCGACGCCCGCGCCGCCAGCGTCATGGCCCCGACCTCGGACGTGCTCTACGACTTCATCGGGAAGGCCGTCTGCGGCCTGCCCCTGTTCTGAGAGGATTCACCATGAGCACCCCCCTTCTCCTCGGCGCCGTCGCCTACGACCCCAAGGTCGTGACCATCTGGGACGGATTCAAGGCATGGCTGGAGAGATCTGGCCTCGAGTTCGATTACATCTTGTACTCCAACTACGAGCGCCAGGTGGAGGCCCAGCTCGCCGGCCAGGTCCACGTCACCTGGCACAGCCCGCTGGCCTGGATCCAGACGGAGCGCCTCGCCGCGCGTCTGGGTCGGACGGCGCGCGCCTTCGCCATGCGAGACAGCGACCAGGATCTCAGCTCGGTGATCCTGGTGCGCGCCGACAGCGAGCTTCGGACCCTGGCCGACCTGCGCGGCAAGGTGGTGGCGGTGGGGGCCAGCGACTCGCCGCAGGCCACGCTCATCCCGCTCGAGCTGCTGCGCGGGGCCGGCCTCGTGAGCGGGCACGATCTCGAGGTGCAGCTCCATGATCGGCTGGTGGGCAAGCACGGCGACCACATCGGCGGCGAGCGCGACGCCGTGCGCGCCTTGCTGGCCGGTCGCGCGGACGCCGCCTGCGTGATCGACGGCAACCACCTGGGCTTCTCGGTCGAGGGCACGATCCCGCCCGGGGCCGTGCGCGTGCTCGCCCAGACGCCGCCCTACGATCACTGCGTGTTCTGCGCCCTGGACGACGCGCCCGAGGCCCTGGTCAGCCGCTTCACCGACTTGCTGCTGAGCATGTCCTACGCGGACCCGGAGGTGCGGCCCTTGCTGGACCTGGAGGGCCTCAAGGCCTGGCGACCGGGGCGGACGACGGGCTTCGCCCAGCTGGCGCGCGCGGTGGACCACGACCCGGCCGTTCAGCGCTTCCTCGACGAGGCCGAGCGGCGGGCGCGTGCCTGAGACGGCGCCGCTCTCCCGTCTGGACCTGGGCGCCCTCGCCTTGGACCAGGGCGGCCACCTGCTCCTGAAGCGGGCGCTGCGCGCGCTCCCGGTGGGCGGGCAGCTCATGGTGTTGGGCGAGGATCCCGCCTTCGCCGTCCACCTTCGGGCCTGGTGCCGCGCGCAGGGGCACGCCGTGGACTGGAGCGGGTCGGCGCCCGTCCTGACCCGCGGCGACGCCGAGGATGGCCGCTGGCGAGGGAGCGTCCGCGCCGGCACCGTTGATGAGGCGGTGACGCGCCCTCCCGCCACCTGGGGGCTCGCGGCGCGCGGGGCGCGGGTGGAGGCCGGCGGCCCCAGCTTTCCGTTCTCGCTGGACGACAAAGAGCAGGTCTGGGCGGACGACGCGGGACGCATCTACGCCGCCGCCGCCGCCGCCCAGTGGGATCCCGCCACGGCCATCCCCTGGGAGACCCCCTTCTCCCTGGCGCCCGAGGTCGAGGACGCGGTGGTCCAGGTGATGACCTACCTCATCGAGAACGAGGCGGCGGCGCTCCTGGTGCCCGCGCGCTTCCTCGCGCGGCTCCATCCCCACTTTCGTGAGGTCATGCAGGTGCTCGCGGTGCAGGTGGCCGACGAGGCGCGCCACATCGAGGTCTTCACCCGCCGCGCCACCTTGAGGCGCGACGCGCTGGGCCTGTCCACGGTCGGCGGGCAGCAGAGCCTCAAGACGCTGCTGGACGAGCCGGACTTCGCCCTGGCCTCGTTCCTGCTCAGCGTGCTCGGCGAGGGCACCTTCCTAAGCCTCCTGCGCTTCCTGCAGGAGCACGC
>CAZKWG010000371.1:0-7924 GCA_964556105.1 uncultured Enterobacterales bacterium
ATGGCGAGCCGACCGAGCTGGGCGCGCTCTACGCCGACGAGGAGTCGAGCACCACCGCGAACATGAGCGACGAAGACCTGCTCCAGAGCGTGCTGTACTGGCTGCGCGAGACCGCCGCGGGCGTCACCGGGCCCGGCCAGACCCGGGGCTTCCGCGTGCGCGCCCAGGGACCGAAGGGCCAGGAGCTGGTCCACAGCTTCTACTTCTCGTGCGTCAACGCCAGCAGCGCCGAGCCCCCCGCGCGCGGCGCCTCCCTGCCCGCCGTCCAGGGCCGCGAGGCCGGGCCGCCCGCGCCCGCCGCGCCCCGCCCGGCGCCCGCGCCCGAGGCCCCCACCCTCGGCCTGCGCATCCCCACGCCGTCTCTGGAGGACATGGGCTCCGAGCAGCTCCTGGTCTGGATGAAGGCCCTCGGCGAGTTCTACGCGCGCTGGGGCCAGATCGTGCTCGGCAGCGTGGGCGAGCTTCAGGGCGTGAACAACGCCGTCGTCAACCGCCTCCACAACGAGCTGTCCAGCAGCCGCGAGTACGTGGACCAGCTCCTCGCCGCGCTGCTGCTCATGCGCCACCGCGAGGCCGACGCCATCGTCGAGCACCACGTCCGCAACCAGCAGTCCGACCAGAAGTCCACCCTGGTCCGCGAGGCGCTCCAGCAGATCGGCCAGGCCGGGCAGATGTTCATGCTCGCCAAGGGGCTGCCGCCCGACACCGTGGACACCCTCAACGCCATCGGGCGCAACCCGGCGATCATGGGCCTGGTCCAGGACCCCGCCGTGCAGTCCATCCTCAAGGACCCGCAGGAAGGGCCGAAGATCGCCGAGATGTTGCGCGCCATGGCCAAACAGATGCAGGCGGTGAAGCAGGCCCAGCAGCAGCCCGCGCCGGCCCCTGAGGCCGTCGAGCCTTCCCCCGCCTGATCCGTCCCCCAGGACCAACCCCAACCGCGGCCGATGGCCGCCCCGGAGAGATCCGTGCCCGAGACCCACACCCCGTTCTTCATGCAGGAAGCCGAGGCCCACTACGGCCACGCCTTCGAGGTCGAGACGCCCGCCGAGCTGGACCGCGCCATGGGCAAATGGGCGGCGCTCCACGAGGCCGACCGCTCCTTCATCCTGGCGCACCTGCTCTACCTGAACCTCAAGGCCCACGTCGTCACCCAGCGGCTCACCATCCAGTCGCGCGACCTCATCGACGAGGTGGCCGAGCACGTCGCGCTCGGCGTCGAGCAGGTGCTGCCCACCGAGGGTGAGCAGCCCGCGAGCCGAGGCCCCCAGGAGCCCGAGTTCCCCGACCTGGACGAGCTGCGCGCCCAGCCCTCGCCGGCCGAGCCCCCGCGCGCCGAGGCCCCGCGCGCGGAGCCTGACGCGAACCAGGGCGGTGCGTCGTGAGCGCCGCGTCGGCCCAGCCGGCGGCTGGCGTGAAGCCCGGCCCCCAGGCCATCCGGTTCAACCTCACGCTGCCCCACACGCGCATGACGCTCGGGAGCGTCACCTTCGATCCCATCGAGCACTTCCTCGGGACCTCGGTGCGCACCATCCTCGCCAGCCTGCTCGTGGGCGAGCCGAGCCAGCGCGCCGGTGCGGCCGGTGGCGCCCTCGATGTCTACCCGCTGCATCTGCCCGCCGGAGAGGGCGCCTTCTTCCCGCTCAAGGCCATGGGCGAGCTGGGGCTGTTCAACGACCGCGGCCTGCTGCGCCTGACCGTGCCCCTCCAGGTCAGCCCCTGGATCGCCGGCCGCTTCGGGAGCGCCCTGGTGCGCGGCCCCGAAGTCGGCCTGGCCGCCGACCGGCAGACCATGATCGCCAACGCCTGGATTCGGCTCCATCCGGGGATGCGCGCGGCACTTCCGTTGGGCAGCCTGGGCGAGCTGGGCGTCGAAGCGAGCTGAGGGCGTTGTCCGTGGACAATGCCCAGCCGGTGCGGAGATTGGGCGTTCAATCTGAATCGTTCGTGCTCAGGGAGTTGTAGACACGTCAAGGGAGAAAACGTGCCCGGATCGCCTTCTCCTCCGATGCGGACATCCGTTGGCCCCATTCCTCCAAACAGGGATTGCAGAACACCCGATCTCCGATGCTCACTGGTTCAGGTATGCGGTGAGCGAATACGCGCCATGTCCGGGAGGAGAGCTGAACCAGCCTACGCCGAAAGATCGCCGGATCCTGGCGGGTCCGGCGACGCCCCCCCGCTCATGGTCGGGCGCAGCGTGGCCTACCTCGCGCTGGTCGACCGCCTCCAGCACGCGGCCAGGGTGCGCCGACCCGTGCTCCTGTTGGGCGAGCGGGGGACTGGCAAGGAGCTGTGCGCCCGCTGGCTCCACCAGGCGACCCGGACGGGCAAGCCCTTCGTCGCGCTCAACTGCGGCACGCTCAGCCGCGAGCTGCACCTGGACCAGCTCTTCGGGCACCGGCGGGGCGCGTTCTCTGGCGCGACGCGGTGGGGGCCTTTGGAGTGGCGGTGGGCGGAAGGTTGTGCGTGCTCGTTTTCGGCTCCCTGCCCCCATCGGCCCAGGTCGCGCTGCTGCGCCCGCTCCAGGAGGGGCGCATGACCCGTGTGGGTGAGGCCGTGGAGGAGCCCTTCAACCTGAGCATCGTGGCCGCCACCAACAAGGACATGCGCGTCGAGCTGGAGCTGGGCCGCTTCCGGCACGACCTCTACGATCGCCTGGCCGCGCGCACCATCCGCGTGCCCCCGCTGCGCGAGCGCGAGGGCGACGTGCCGCTGCTCGCCGCGCACTTCCTGGCCACATCGCCCGCCCTGGGAGTCTACGGGTTGCGCACCCTGAGCGCCGACGCGATCACCCTGCTCGACGCGCAGCGCTGGCCCGGCAACGCCCGCGAGCTGGAGAACCTGCTTGGCGAGGCGATCCGCCCGGACTGCCCGGTCATCGAGCCGGATCACCTGCGCCCGTTCCTCCCGGCGCCGCCTCCGCGCCCGCCACGCTCGCCCCTGCCCAACGACGTGCGCGTGCTCCGCGAGATCACCGCGCGGCGCGGCGTCACCCGCGCCGAGCTGTGCGAGGCCCTGAGTCTCCCTGATACCAGCGCCAAGCGCGCCCTCGACCAGCTCATCGAGGCCCGGCAGATCGAGCGCATGGGGGAGAGCCGGGCCACCTGGTATCGCCTCTACGGCGACTCCCAGGCCAGGCCGCCCCTGGACCCCACCGCGCGCGCCGCCGCCGACCTGGCGCAGGCCGAGGGGCGGGTGACCCGTGGTGTGCTGGTCGAGCGCAGCGGCGTCCACCCGCGCACCGTCAGCCGCGCGTTCCAGCGGGCCTGCGCGAGCGGGGCGCTGGTGGGCGATGGCCGGGCGGGGAGCGCTGCGGGGTATGTGGTGCCGGGGGCGGGGCGAACGGCGGCGCGTGCGGCGGTGGTGGTAGCGTCCGCGCCTGCGTCGGCGCCGCGTGCAGCGGAGCCTATGGCGCTCTCGACCGAGGAGCAGGACCGGCGCGTGCTCGACGCCCTGCGCGCCGAGGACCTGTCCTGCGAGCAGCTCGCCGCCCACCTGGGCCAGTCGGCCCGCACGGCGAGCCGCGTGCTCAAGCGGCTGGAGCAGGCCGAGGAGGTCTGCGCGGTGCGGGTGGGCAAGAGCGTGGTTTATCGGCGTGTAACAACGTGAAACAACTCTTCGCCTCTAAGCGCCACACGAGAAATTGGCCCATCCCCTTGCGCTCAAGGTCTCCATGGCCTGATGAATCACCTTCGAGAGAGTCCAGACACCTGCAAAACCCCGAGTCCGCTGGCGTCAGGTTCACACAAGGGATACTCAATTCCACGTCACTCACCCGTGTCAGAGATGAGGAGCTACCGTGCAGGTCATCGAACTCCTAAAGCGTGGCTACTTTCCTAAGGAGTTGCCCAACCCTCTCAACACGGTGTCATTTGCCGATGCGGTCGCTGCCCCTGCCGGAGCGCTGCCTGGCGACCTAAACGCCAACACCCATAGGAAGGGCGCAGTACCTACTGCCAAGTTAGACCACTACTCTCACGCCCGTGGCGGCCTACTTAGGCGACACCTCAGCATTCCAAATCCTGTACTCCACTATCTACTGTGTCGCGAAATCGTCACTGAGTGGCAAACTCTACAACCTCTGGTCGGGGGCACGCCAATCTCTGCTACTCATCCCGTCGCCAGACCTCAAGGGCGAGCAGCCCAGGGTAGCAAGTCGCTTGAACAACGCCGCGAGTGCGCTGCGGAGATCAGGAGCGGGAAACGCTACCTTCTACGAGCCGACGTTAGCCGGTGCTACCCGTCAATATACACGCACTCTATCCCTTGGGCACTACATACAAAGGCGACAGCAAAGGCAAACAGATCTCTTCGACTGTTCGGAAATCGCCTCGACACAATAGTACGTAACAGTCAAGATGGGCAGACCATTGGGATTCCCATCGGCCCTGACACCTCACTGATTCTCGCCGAATTGATCATGCAACGCTGCGACGAAGAATTGCTGCGACTGTTGCCGCAAACCGTCGGGTTTCGCTATATCGACGATTTCGAACTGGGCTTTCAGACGCGCACAGAAGCTGAAAATGCGATTTCGGCTCTCGAAAGAGTACTAGGGGAGTATGGTATCGCTCTCAATACTTCCAAGACGCACATTGTCGACCTTCCAACTGAAATCGAAGATGCATGGATCGGAAAGCTTAGAACATTCTTCATACGAAGCAACCCTTCGGCCAAACAAGTAATCAGCCAGAGACACAACCTGTACGACTATTTCAACCTCGCATTCCAGTTGGCGCAAACGAATCCCGATGCTGGAGTGCTCCAATATGCAGTGGCTCGACTCAGGACAACTGGCGTGCATGCTGACAACTGGAGGATGTTTCAGGAGTTGCTATTGGGCGTTCTCGCACCTGAGCCGGCAACCATTAAGGTGGTCCTTGAGGCTATCGTTGCGCGAGTCAACGCAGGAATGGCACCGCTCGTTCCTCAACTCAGGGAGACACTGGATCGACTTATTATCGACCACGCCCCCGTGAACCATTCTAGCGAAGTCGCATGGTCTCTTTGGGGTTGTCTTGCGCTGGGGCTCCCTGTCTCGCAGAATGCGGTTGCCGCACTCGCGGAATGCGACGACTCAATCGTCGGTCTGCTATCACTCCATGCTCGGGATGCAGGGCGCCTCGCTGGCCAACTTGATACGACACAGATGCAGGCCCACATAACCCAGAATGGCCTCATGGGTGAGCATTGGCTCTTGGCCTATGAGGCTAGCATAAAGGGTTGGCTACAGAACGCCAACGGAGTCGATATCATCGCTACGCGGCCGGAGTTCGATTTTCTTCGGCGACAAGGAGTTTCCTTCTACGATGCTGCTCAGGCCGTCCCGGCCGCCCCTGGAGGGCCTGCACCCGTACCTCAGATCAATCCCGCAGTGAATCTTGAGGGCGAATATGAATAGGGCGAGATCGTAGCCGTAATCGGCTGCTCGATGTGCAAATTTCTTCAGGAGAAGCACAGCCCACCAACGGGCCACTGCGCCCTCGATACGGTCGGAACCCTACTGCGGTCCAATGCCTGGCGCGATTCGAATTGCAACGATGAGCTGCCGCTATCGGCACAATTGCGCATGTTGTAGGCTTTGCCTACCTGTAGCGGCCTTTGCGGCAACAGGTCCCATCTGGATCCTTGGCGACACATGAAACTAATTCAATAAGCTGTCGAGTCTATGGGCAACGCGCATGCTGTCAACGCAAGAAATGTTGCCCGCTGCTGACTGCGGCTTCGCTCTCGGGCAATCCGCCTGACCACCTTCTCCGCGATTGCGGGACACCGCTCCGCCGGCACGTCCAGCGCCTCGATGATCTCCGGCGCCAGGTGCAGCAGCAGAAGCACCTGCCCGATCCGGTTGCCGGTGACCCCCTCGGCGCGGCCCAGCTCCTCCAGCGAACGCACCACGCCCGCGTCGAGCAGCTCCTGGTAGCGCCGCGCCCGCGCGAAGAGGTGCTGGAAGCCCTTGCTGTGCGTCGCCTTGGCGACCGGGACCGCGCCGCCCTGGGCGGGCTGGGGCTGGCAGAGCGCACGCCAGCCGGCCTCCTGCTCGGGCTCGGGCAGGCGGGCCAGGGCGTAGAGCTGGCGCTCGTTGGGCACCGGGCCGTTGCCGTGGAGCAGGTCCGCCACAACGGCAGGCGCCAGCTTCGTCAGAGTGAGGATCTGGCAGACCCGCGCCCGGGACAGCCGCTCCCGCCGGCCGATGTCGGACGCCTTGCGGCGGCTGTCCGCGTCCAGCCAGGCCCGCCACGCCAGCGCCCGCCGCAGGCGTTCGGCCAGCCGCTCGCGAGGCTCGGTCCAGCGGTCGGCCTCGGCCAGCTCGCTCGTCGTGGCGAGCGATGGCGAGCGAGCATCTCCAGCCTCAACCGCCGCCGCCCGCTCATTCGCCACACCGTCGCCACGCAGCCCTCGCCAACCCCTCCCTCGCCGCGGCGGCGGTGGTGAGTCCCCGTGGCGAGCATCCTCCGCCCGGCGGGACCGCCGGCGCATCGCCTCGGCCGAGGGGCGCCCGCGCTGGAGCCCGTGACCGGGGTGCGGGGGCAGGGTATCTTCCATCAACCAGCGCGTTAGCGGCGCGAGGGTCGGCCTACTGCGGGGGCGGCGCCTCTCCGGGAGCCATACCCCACCGGTCACGAACCCCGGCTGATGAACAGCCGGGGTTTCGTCGTTCTGGTCAATAGATCCTTGATCGGTCCCACCGGTGGAGCCTGAACCTCCGTTCTCGCCTCCACCCCCTCTGCCGGCGGTCGTCGCGCGCGCCTCCATGAACCGGCTGGCCAGCTTGCCGTCGTAGAGCTCGACCTCCACTCGGTCGGGGTGCAGGGTCACCTCCTTGACCATGAGGTGCAGGAACTCCCGCTTCTCAGCGAGCGACAGGTACTGGAACGCGGTGTCGAAGCCTCGGATCGCCTGGACCATGACCTCGTGGTCGAGCTGCTCGGTCTCGCGCACGGACAACTCGCCCTCGACGGCGGCGAGGGCGCCGCGGAGCTGCTCGGCGCGGGTCTCGGCGTCGGCCAGGACCTTTTTGGCGGTGACGGAGGAGGAGATCCCCGCTCCGAGGATCTGCGTCAGCACCCGCGCTGCGGCCTCCTCGGCCTCGTTCAGCTCGCGCTTGAGCGCGGTCGCCCGCTCCCGCAGGGGCTTGACGCTCTGGTCGGCCAGTCGGTTGGCCTCGGCCACGGCCTCTTCCAGGAGCTTCGGGTCGCGGGCGGCCTCGCGCACGATCTCCAGCACCGCCTCGTCGGCCCGCTCGGCGCGGACCTGCTTGACCGGGCAGGCGTGATCGGGCTTCTTCTGGATCCCGACACAGCGATAGTAGTGGTAGCGGCCGCCGCGACCGTTGCCGGCGGACGTGGTGAGGCTGTAGCCGCACGCACAACGGAGCACCCCGGTCAGCAGGTAGTCGTACTGCGTTCGCAGGGGCGGGCCACGGCGGTTCTTGGCGTTGCCCTCAATGATCGCGGCGGCGCGCTCGAAGGACTCGCGGTCGATGATGGCCTCGTGCTGGCCGGCGAAGATCTCGCCTTTGTGGTCGATCTCGCCCAGGTAGAGTTTGTTGGCGACCATGATCTGAACCGCAGAGACGGTAAACTCCTGCCCTCCTTTGGGTCCGCTGCGACGGCTGTTGTATTGCTTCTGGCGGTGGCCCTGCTCGTTGAGCCAACGGGCCACCTGGGTGCTGGAGCGCAGCTCCAGGTACTTGTCGAAGATGAGCTTGACGAGCCCGGCCTCGACGATGTTGAGCGTGAGGTGGCCGTTGCCCTCGGAGTCGTAGCCGAGCGGCGGGTGTCCGCCGTTCCAGAGCCCACGCTCTGCGCGGGCGCGCATCGCGAGGCGGGTGCGCTCGGCGGTCTGTTCACGTTCGAGCTCGGCGAAGACCAACACCAGCTTGAGCATCGCGCGGCCGATGGCGGTGCTGGTGTCGAAG
>CAZKWG010000372.1:0-7909 GCA_964556105.1 uncultured Enterobacterales bacterium
CGTCCTTCCCTTCGAAGAGGAGGAAACACCTTGTTTTTGGATCTCGACGCCCTCTTTCGATGGCCGACCCCCGTTCTCGGCTGCGCCGACGGCGTGACGACCCGGCGGGCCGACACGATCTGGGCCGCGCTCGCGAACAATGAGCAGCCAGGGTCCGTCATGGAGGTCACGCTGCCGCTCCTGCACGGTCGGGAGGGCCAGGCCACACCCGCACCGTGCGCCCTCTCAGCCCACAGCGCGGCTGCGCAAGCCGCCGGACAGGTTCGGGGCGTCGTACTCGCGCGAGCGGTGGCCGAGGGGAGACCTGTGGCGGTGGAGCTCCCAGCCCGGGAGTCGCGCGTCCAGGAGCAGCGACGCGCACTTCGACCCCGCATCGCCGCGCTGCGTGGGGCGCTGAACGGACTCGCCGCCTGGCGCGACGCGGACATCGACCTGGCGTTGGACCGCGGGCTCGTCTCGCTCGACGCGCTCGACGGTCTCGCGGCGGCCGGCGCGCCGATCCCCGGAGACGCGGATGAGCTCGACGCGTTCCTGGCCCAGCTTCCCGACGCGGCGCGCGCCTGGCGAGGTGCGTGGTGAGGGCGCTCGTGACCGGCGGCTACTTCGACCAGGGCGGAGACGGCGTGGTCTGGCAGGTGGACCTCGCGACCGAGCGCGCCGATGTGCTGGTCCGTTGGTCACCACCGCCCAACCTCCATGTCCCGACCAAGGGCTTCGCGGGGGGGAGCCTCGCCGGAGATGGGACGCTGTACGTCGGCGCGCATGCCGCCGTCGTGCGGCTCGATCCCCGCCGCGCCACCGTGACAGGCGTGCTTCACCAGCCCTGCATGAACGACCTGCACCACGTCGCCGTCCATGGGGATCGGCTGTACGTCTCCAACACCGGCCTTGGGGCCGTGGACGTGCTCGGGCGCGACGGCCGCTTTCAGGGAAGCCACGCGCTGCTGCCCGCGTGGGCCAACGCGCGCCGGATCGGCGGTGAGAACCTGCCAGCCGATGAATCGCCCGTTCACCCCGGCTGGGAAGGCCAGGCCCCCGCGGCCTGGTCCACCCCAGTGTCGGACGACGGCTACCACACGGCGGATCGACGCTCGGCCCCTTTCCATCGCCTCAAGGTGCCTGACCATCTCCACGTCAATCACGTGGCGATCATCGGGGGCCGCCTGATCGCGACCTGCTTCGCCGACGGCACCCTGCGCGACCTGCGATCCTTTGAGGTCGTCGCTCGCCTTCCCGGCGCGTTTCTCCATGACGGCTTCGTGCAGGGCGACGCGTTCTGGCTCACGGCCATCGACGGCTCCCTCATCGAGCTCGACGCGACCACCTTTGCCGAACGGCGGCGGACCGCGGCATTCGCGACCGGGCACCACGGATGGTGCCGAGGCCTCGCCGTCACTGACGACCATCTGCTCGTCGGGCTCACCGAGGTGCGACCTGGGCGGCTGCCGCGCCACCGATGGGCCGACCGGGACCCAGAGGGCAGCGAGACCAGCGTGCTGCTGCTCGACCGAGCCGATGGCCGGCTGCTCGCCCGCGTCGCGCTCACCGACGCCGAACGTCACAGCAAGCTCTACAGCGTGCTCCCTCTGCAGGAGTCTTCTCCATGAAGAACGCCACCGTTGTCCTGGTCAGACCGAATCCGAAGCGGGCCGACGAGAACCACCCGTCGGACGTGGCGGCCGCGCGCGCGGCAGCGCAGCGCCTCCCCTGCTGGGTGCTCCTGATTGGGAAGGGTCGCGAGAAGAGACGCGACGCGATGCGGCGAGAGCTGGGCCTCGACAACATCGCGAAGGACGGCCTCAGCGTGTTCGCGCCGGTCGAGCTGGCAGACGAAGATGGGGCCGATGCCCTCCCGGACAATCTGGCCCACTACCTGGTGGACGTGGGCCTTCGGACGCCCCTGCGGCACTCGGACAGCGTCAACCTGCGGCTGCCGGCCGACCTCGATCCAGCCCTTCTCGCGGCGGCGATGGAGGCGGCGTCGATCTGCCCGAGGACGGACGTGTACCTGGGCGAGCGGCTGCTGCGCACGAGCCTTCGTTGGGAGCTTCGCCGCGACCGGTTTCGCGCCCCACCAGCCAGGGTCGAGACGGACCTCATAGGGTCCACCCCAGCCATCGAGAAGGTGCGCGCCAAGGTGGCCCGCTACGCCGACAAGCCGTTTCCAGTCCTCGTCATCGGTGAGACGGGGACAGGGAAGGAGGTTGTGGCCACCATGCTTCACGAGCAGTCGGCGCGCCAGGGGCGATTCATGGCCACGAACGCAGCCCAACTCCCGCCCGAGCTCGCCGACAGCCTGTTGTTCGGCCACCGGAAGGGTACGTTCACCGGAGCGGACACCGATCGCTCAGGCCGCATCCGCGAGGCCGAGGGTGGCACTTTCTTCCTCGATGAAGCCTTCAATCTCCACCCTGCGGTGCAGGGCAAGCTGCTGCGCGCGTTCAACCGCGTCGACGAGGGCGTCCTCCTCGTAGAGCCCGTAGGCTCAACGCAGCCCCCCGCGGTGGTCCACGCGCGCCTCGTGGTGTCGGCGCTCGGAGACCCCCGCGGCGGACACGAGAACAGCGGCAGCGCGGCCATGCGAACGGACCTGTTCTACAGGGTCTCCGCTGGCATCATCCGCCTGCCTCCCTTGCGGCAGAGCCTCGATGACCTGCCGAAGCTGTGCGAGGGGCTGTTGAGACCGCTGAGCACCGAGGTGCGCGTGACCGAGGACGGAATCGCCGCGCTGCGGGACCACGACTGGCCGGGAAACATCCGAGAGCTTCGGCTGATCCTGATGCGCGCGCTCATGGACGCCCGGCCTGGCCTGGACGTGCTCGGCGCTGATGAGCTTCGCGCAGCGCTGGATACGCACAAGCTCCCGCCAGGCGCTCGCTCTTTGCGTTTGCCCTGCAACCTGGACCTCGAGCTGCGCCGCATCGAGGTCGCGACCCTCCAGGCGGCGCTGCGCGAGACCGGCCACAACCACGCCCAGGCGGGGCGGCGCATTGGGATGGACCCCAAGAACGCGCGGAACTTCGGTCGGCGCCTGGAGACGGCCGAACGGCAGCTTCAAGACTTGGGAGGACAAGATGCTGAGTAGGCACTCTAAACATACACCGCGTGCGCCGTTCGTCGCCCTGTTCGACGCGACCGGCACGCTGGCCGGCGCCGTGGGGGTCTGATGCGCGTCCTCGTCACTGGTGCGGCCGGGTTCATCGGCTCCCACGTCACCCGCGCCTTGATCGCGGATGGCCATGAGGTCATCGGCCTCGATGACCTGTCCACGGGGCATCTTCGGAGCCTGCCCACGCCGACGGCGCGCTGGGCGTTCCTTCACGGGGACATTCGCGATCCAGCGACCTGCGCGAACGCCATGCGTGACGCGACCGCGGTGGTGCACCTCGCGGGCCGCAACTCTGTCCCACGGTCGCTCATCGACCCACGCTCCGCGATGGAGGTGAACGTGATGGGGGGCTTCAACCTGCTGGAGACCGCGCGCGCCCTCGGCGTGGGTCGCTTCGTATATGCCTCGTCGAGCAGCGTCTACGGCGACGATCCGGCGCTCCCTAAGGTGGAGACTCAGCCTCAACGGCCGCTCTCGCCCTACGCCGCCAGCAAGGGCTCGTTCGAGCAGCTCGCCCGCGCATGGACGGCCTCGTGGGGCCTGCACACCCTGGGCCTCCGCTTCTTCAACGTCTTCGGACCGCGACAGGATCCAGCGGGCGCCTATGCCGCCGTCGTTCCTCGCTTCACCGAAGCTGCCTTGAACCGCGAACGCCCCCTCCTTCACGGAGATGGCTCGTTCAGCCGGGACTTCACCTATGTGGACAACGTGGTTCATGCGGTGCGCCTGTCCCTGAACGCGCCTCATGAGGCGGCCGGCTCCGTGCTCAACATCGCCTGCGGCGGTCGGGTCAGCGTGCTCGACCTCTGGCGGGCCATCGCGCGCGAAGCCGACTTCGACGCCGAGCCACACTTCGGACCGGCGCGCACAGGGGACATGCCGCACAGCCGCGCCGACATCGGGGAGGCCCGTCGCCTCCTGGGTTACGAGCCCGTCGTGCCCTTCGACGAGGGCATCCGGCGGACGGTCACATGGTTCCGGGCTGCGCGCGCAGAGGTGGCGGCATGAGGCCGGTCACACGCAGACACGTCGCCGCTGTCGTTGGCGCGAACTCGGCCTCCGAGCTGATCCTTGCGGCCGCCGAGGAGATCGGACGGGGGCTGGTGGCCGCAGGCCTCCGCGTCGCGACGGGCGGCCTCGGGGGCGTGATGACCGCGGCGTCGCGGGGTGCGCGCAACGCCCCAGGCTGGACCGAGGGGAGCGTGATCGGCATCCTGCCTGGTCTGATCGCTTCCGACGCCAACCCCTATGTGGACATTGTGGTGCCCACGGGGATGAACTACGCCCGCAACACCATCCTCGTCGCGATGGCGGATGTGGTGGTCGCGGTCGGCGGCGGTTCGGGCACGCTTAGCGAGATCGCGCTGGCCTGGCAGCACGGCAAGCCCATCGTCGCGCTGGACCTCGGCGAGGGGTGGAGCGCCCGACTGGCCGGGGAGCGGCTCGACCAACGCCGCGACGACCTCCTTCACCGCGCTGGAAGCGCAGAGGAGGCGGTGCGCCTCGCCGTCACGCTCGTCGGGAGCCGGGAGGGCAGCCGTGGATTCTGAGGGCACGCGCATCTTGATGCTTCACCGGGTGCTTCCGGCTGATCCTGTGGCCTTCGGGCTGCCCGACTGCTACCGGATGCGAGGGACCGCGCTCACCGCCACTGAGCTCGAGCGCGTGCTGGACGAAGCTGGACCCATCTTGCCGCTGACCGACGTCGAGCAGGCGTTGGAGCATGGGAAGGAGCCGCCCAAGGGCTCAGTCCTCACCTTCGATGACGGCTACCGCGAGCACCTCGACGTTGTGGCCCCGCTCCTCGCGAAGCGGGGCGTGACCGCGACCTTCTATGTCGCTACCGGGATCCATGGGGATGGGACCGCGACCGCCATTGTCGACGCCTGGTACTGGCTCCTCGACCACGCCGAGCGCGGGATCGCCTCGGTGTCGATGCCAGGCGGCGACACCTTTCACGGACGGATCGACACCGCGGCGGGGAAGGCCTCCTGGGTCGGCGGCCCTCCAAAAGCGAGGCTGCTCGGGGCGACACCGGCAGAACAGCGGTGGATGCTCGACGGGCTCGCCGACAGCGTCGGGACGGCGTTGCCGGAGGACCTGGCGGCGCGGCTGTACCTGACCCCCGACGACTGGCGGTCGCTGGCTCGAATGGGCATGCGCGTCGGCGCCCACAGCGTCCACCATCCCAGGCTCACGCAGGTGAGTGATGACGACCTGCACCGTCAGGTAGAAGAGTCGGTTCGGGTGATCGCGGAGATCTGGTCACCCGTCGCATTCGCATATCCAGATGGGGCGTTCGACGAGCGGGTCGTCGCGCGGCTGCGGCGAGCGCGGGTGTCGTCCGCGGTGACGTGCGAGGCTGGAGCGGTGGGGCAGAACGCGGATCCAATGAGGCTGCCGAGGGCATTCATCGTCGCAAATGACCAGGGGATTGTATGATACGCGGGCGAGCCACATTCCCCTGGCCCGGTCTCCGTCGCCCTTCGATCACCCCCATTGGCTGAGAAGATTCGACATCCGCTCACTTGAATCGGGCACGGCTCGCTCAGCGAGCCCCTGCCTGTACGAGTCCGGCGCCACCAAGCGCTCGGGTGAGTGCTCCCACCGCCTCGTCCGGCAGCCTCCATCGCCACCCTTCGCGGACACCCAGCGCGCCCAGGCGCCGGAGCTGGCGGGGGAGCGCGGTAGTAAGATGCAGATCGGCCCCGTCCGGCCGGTAGGTCTCCCGCGGCCAAACCCGCGCCGCGCGGCTCAGGTGCGCCCACAAGAGCTCGTCCCAGTCGTAGAGATCGAGCCACCTTCGCAGCCTCCCGTCCTGAAGCTCCACCGCACCTGCGCGCCAGTGATGGTTGCTATAGCCCTTGTGCGCGGCGCACCAGCGGCCGTCCGGCGCCTGGCTGGCGCCGACCCAGCGGCCGGGCGCGTCTGGCCGTCCGAAGAGGTCGCCCGGTCGCCCGGCGAGCACGCGGAAGCCTGAATCCTCGCTGACGGGCATTCCGTGCTCATCCAGCGCGCGATCAATGAGACGCCAGAGCTCCGGGAGCTCACCCACCGCGGGCGCCTCCTGTTGGGGGTCCAACCGCGTCGCCCACCGCCGCTGGCAGCGCTGGTGCTCTGGGGCGCCCAGCCAGTCGTTCAAGGTCCAGAGGCCGATCCCGTGCTCCGCCCGGACGTCCACCGGCAGCTCCACCGGGCCTGACCAGCGCAGAACCGAGGCGGGGCCTTCCTCCGCGAGAGCCCGCCCAGCGTGGGGGAGGATCTCATCGAGCGGACCGATGAGAAAGCCAACCTCTCCGCAAATCACGAGCCGCGGCAGCGCAGGGACCAGATAGCGCCCGGCGGCCGCTGGCCGCGCTGCTGGCGAGGCGTCCGCCCTCTCCGCTTCAAGCCCCGCCTCCCCCTCATCCTCCTCATCGGGCAATACCGCCGCGCCATACCCCTCCCCGTCACCGTCGCCTACGCGCCTTTCCGGCGCCGAGTGCTGCGCGTCGCGCAGCTCCTGATCGCCCAGCAGGAAGGCGCCGCGCTCGCCGAGTCCCGCGCGCTGCAGGCCACCATCGACGACCCGGCCGCCGCGCCGGTGCGCCTGGAGGCCCTGCGCGCCGCGGCCATCGCCCGGATCCTGGTGGACCTTCACCTCGCCGGCTGGGAGCTCTCCCAGGACGGCGCCACGCTCTACGCGCTCGCGCCGCGCTTCGAGGGCGCCGCCGCCCGCGGCGTGGACGAGCTGAAGGCGATCAAGGCCAGTGTGCAGCGGGCCATGAGCGCCCGGGTGCGCGAGCAGGTCGCGACGATGAGCACGGCGCGGCTGGTGGACGAGGTCGAGGGGCCCGCCGACCCCAGGGTGCTCTCGGTTCTGGCGATCGGAGAGGCGCTCGCAGAGGCGCTGCGCACGCGCGGGGCAGCCGCCATCCAGCCCCGGCTGGAGACGGCCCGCCGCCAGGACGGCGATGACCCGACCAGCGGCGTGAACCGCTACGCGCTGTTCCGGTATCTGCGCTTTCACTGGTCGTTCCCGTTCGGCGACACGCCTGGTCGGAGCCTGCCGATCCTCATCCGCGACGCGGGCCAGCCGGGCGACCCGGTCTGCGGCCTGCTCTGCCTCTCCAGCCCGGTGCTGCGGCTGACCGCGCGGGAGGGCCGCGGCGGGAGCGACAAGCAGCCGCAGAAGGGCGCGCTGGCGACGGCGATCAGCGGCGGCGGGGCCCGCGTTGAGGCGCTGGGGCGGGTTGATCTGGGCGCGGTGAAGACCGAGGTGCTCTCTCCGCCGCCGAGGACGCGGGTGGTGAAGCCGCCTCCGCCGCCTGTTGTCCCGACGCCGCCGCCTCCAAAGCCCGGCGCAGGCTCGACGACGACCCGGCCGACAGCCCCCGTCCTCACGCGCCCGGCGCCGCCTGCTCCCGCCGACGAGCGGCCGAGCGCGCCAGACATCGAGGATCGCGAGGGCGTCGCGCCCGAGCCGGAGCCCAGGGTGTTGGACGTCGGTGAGCCCGAGGCATTCGACGAGATCGACGACGAGCCGACCGATCCGGGGAGCACCGAGGCTGGAGCTGCAGTCGCCCCGAAGACGACAGCCCCTCCCCCGCCGGTCCAGCTCCCGCTCTCGCCGAGGACGAAGACGCTGAAGGCGGCGCCCTGGGAGGACCGGCCGATCCCGGGCGCGACCGCCGCGCTCATCGAGATCGCGCTGAAAGGGGACGGCGCGGGGCTGTGCTGGGAGCTTCGCGGCGGATCTCCTCGGAGCGTGCTGGAGCGCCCGCCGGCCGGGCTGCCGCGGCCGCGACGCCTGGATCTGGC